>CAIWXG010000177.1 GCA_903916555.1 uncultured Bacteroidota bacterium | reverse complement strand
TAATATTATCACTATAAATTTCTATCAAATACATTCCATTTGAAAGGTCTTTTAAACCAACACTAACTTTATTTCCATTTAAGGATTCTGATTTTAATGTTTTACCACTAAGGTCAATAATATTAAAAGATAAGTTACTTGTTGCATTTCCTATAGTTTCTATTATTAAATAATCATTTGCAGGGTTTGGATATACTTTTACATCAAAAGAATTTCCTGTATTTACATTACTAATACCTGTAGGTTGATTATAATACGTTTTTTGAAGACAAGCACCACTAGTAGTCATAACCCAATAGTATTTATGTGCAATGTCTAAAACAGGTATATAATAGTTTTGATTTATTTCATAAGAAATTAATGAAGAATCTAAAGTTATTTTATCATCATAACCCCATTGGTAGGTATCTACCGAGTTTTGCAAACATATTAAATTACCATTATCGTATATTACAGAAACAGGAGGTGCTTGGTTTGAACTTGCTCTAACAATAACGGAGTCATTACTATAACATTTAATACCTGTATAGCTTGTTGATAAGATAACGACAGCTTCTCCGCTATCAATAAAATTAACCAAACAATATTGTTTATCGCTGCCAACAGCCCAAACAGTACAATTATTTCCAATCCATGTATAACTTTCATTTGCAGGTTTAGCAACTGTAGTACCAAAATTTTGATACATGGTATAGTCGCAAACAGTAGCATACGATTTTGTAGTAATTGGTGTAGAAGCCGGAAGCGGATTAATACGCAATTTTACATTTTGAGAATCTTTACAGCCTAAATAAGTCATAGTATAAACATATATAACACTATCCGGATAAGTCGTAGTATTATGTAATGTTTCAGTAATAGCTCCGATACCACTATTGGTTGAAGGCAAGATTCCCACAACAGGAGCTCTATTCCATGCAAAAACAGTACCTACTGAATCACTTAGTGGTGTATAATTAAAAGGTGTATTGTCGCAAATTGCACTTGGAGTTAAGCTACTTCTTAATACAGCCAATGGTGTAACATTAACCGTAATACTATCCGAATTATTACATGAATTTGCATCAACAGCATGCAATATATATGTTCTTAATGATGTAGGATGAACAATTACTGTATCTGTAATACATGTAGTACAAGACAAGTCTGCCCCCCCTGTCCAATGAAAAGGTCCCGATGCACCACTAACTACAATTATAGTATCATGCTCCCCATAACATATTGTATTTCTACCAGATAAAAGAATTACAGTTGGCACATCAACTATAACAGTTGTACTTGCCGTATCCATACAACCATGGTTATTAATTGCAGTAACTGTATAGGTTGTAGTAACAGTTGGACTTGCTGTTGGATTCGCACATGTGTTACAAGACAAATCACTTATTGGTAACCAGCTATAAGTACCGGTGCCTCTAGTTAAATTAGCTGTTAATACAGTGGAGCTTTGTTTACATATTAATGCAGGGTGATTTACAGTAACCGTTGGTGTAGGGAATATTAAAACAGAGTCGGTAGTATGCATTGTTTCCGAACAATGATTTTGAGTAATTATTACACTCGGATTGTATTTACCGGTATCATTGTAATTAAAAGTAAGGTCAGGAATAGTTGTTATGGTATCGGTATAGGGTGGTCGCGACCAAATATAATTTGCGTCTAATGCATAAGAACTTGTAGCAGTTAAATGAAAGTGTACCGATTGATTCTGGCAAATACTATCACTAGTAATACTTAGAGTACCTGTAGGGCCATGTACCCAAACTTTAAACGAAACCGTATCTAAACAATTCAAGCTGTCTTTGGCAGATAAAGAATAATAAGAATAAGCTTCATTTGCCAACGGATGGATAACAGTGGTATCGCATGTAGCACAACTAAAAGAATCTGTCGGACTCCAATGATAAGATAAGGGCATTATACCATGTGTAGTAACATAAACAGTATCACTTTGTCCGAAGCACATACTATCTAATTTGTGCAGTGCCATTCTAAAAGGCACATCTATATTTACTCTTATATATACAGAGTCTTTACAACCTAT
>CAIWXG010000176.1 GCA_903916555.1 uncultured Bacteroidota bacterium | reverse complement strand
GCATAAAATGAGTATTTTATTTATTAGACGTAATATCAATTGTATTCCTTCGCTTGAAATTTTGTTTTTTAACAAACATTAACATTGTTTGCTGATATTGGTCATTTTATTTTTGAGAAATATTAAAGTTACTGGATTTTTAGAATACGAAAATCAAATCTTTACAATTAAACATAGCATCTCAAAGTTCAGGCTTAATGAATAGAATATTGTATGTTTAAAAAAAATATTTCAAAATAATAAAAACATAAAGAGTTGCTAAAATACCAAATTTATTATTACTTTAGCACCCAATATTATATTCAGTAATAATTTGCCTTTTATGAATAAATTTCTATCAGCTTGTGCGCTTGCCTTGCTATTAGTACCTACAGTAAATGCACAAAGATATTTTGGTATTGCTACCGGCGATTGGGCTGGTACAAACAGCTTGTACCTTAACCCGGCTTTAGGTGCCGATAATCGTGAAAAGTTTAGTGTCGATTTGTTTTCTTTTAATGCGGGTGCAGACAATAATTTAGGTACGCTTACAAGTTTAGGGTCTTTAATAAGTACTGCTACTAAGGGTACAAGTAATACTACTACCAGTTTATTTAGCTATTCTAACAAAACACCTTTTAGTTTAATAGCTCCGTATGTAGAAGTAAGAGGGCCGGGTTTATTAATAAATCTAAAGCATAAACACACATTTGCTCTAACTTCAAGAGTAAGGGTTATTAATCAGTTCAATAATTTCGACCAAACCGTGTATCGTACTATTACAGATACTAAATATGCACCAAGCATTACCAATTTAAATACACAAAATTTTAATTGGACTGCACACATGTGGAAAGAAATAGGTTTAACCTATGCTACTGTGCTTTTTGCAGATGCTAAAAATGAAATTAAAGCAGGTATCACTGCAAGGTATTTAGGTGGTATAGCCTATATTAGCGTTAAAGGTACTAATTTAGATGCTGCATATTACAGTAATAGCGATTCGTTTCATGCTACAAATTCTGATATAGAATATGGAAGTAACGTACTTAACACAAATAATGCAATCACTAACGGATTAACAGGCAGCAGTTTCCTTAATAATTTCTTTAATGCCAGTGCAGGTAGTGGTTTAGGTGCAGATATAGGTATATCTTACGAATATAACAAAGATGACATTAGCGAGAAATATGATATGGATGGGCAATCTAATGTTTATGATTATTCTAAAAAGAGCTATACTTTCCGACTATCAGCTGCTGTTACCGATATGGGTTCTATAAACTATAACGGCAATGGTAATGTAAACGATAAATTTACAGGTAATGGTTATGTTACAGGACAGGGTTTAATGAAAAATGCTACCGATTTAACAAGCTTCCTTACCTATATGAAAGGACAAGGTTTTACTGCCGATACCACTAAAACATCGTCTAAATTGTATATGCCAACTGCATTAGTTATTGGTGCAGATTATAACATTGACAGAAGTTTCTTTGTAAATGCTACTTATGTTGCCAATGTTGCTAACAGACAGAATTATGGTAATAGCTGGTACAATCAATTAACAGTAACCCCAAGATACGATACTCGCTTATTTAGTGCAGCTTTGCCACTTACCTACAGCATGCTATCTAATACTTTTAAGATGGGCTTGGGCATTCGGTTTTCAGGCTTCTTTATTGGTAGCGACGATATGCTTGCTTTCTTAGCTAACAATCAGTATGGTATTAATATTTATGCAGGTGGTCATATACCTATCAATCATAAAAGAGAAAAAGACAGAGATGGAGATGGGGTATCTGATAAAAAAGATAAATGCCCTGATTTACCGGGCTCATGGGAAAACCAAGGTTGCCCTGAACCGGATGGCGATTATAGCCAAAAAGGTGAATTAGGCGACAAAGAAGAACCATTAGAAAAAGGGGAACCAACACCAAAAAATAAGAAGAAACACGATAAAAATGAAGATTAATTAATACAAAATTTATAGTATTAATTATATTTGAATAGTCGTTTGTTTTACTTTAAAATTAGAATCAATAAATATCCCATCAATATTTATATTATGAAAAAATATATTCTGATTGTTTTATTTTCATTATTCTCAAATATTGCTTTTTCAGAAGACGAATTTGGTGGTTATTTAACTCATAACATTAGTTTGCTTGTGGGTGCGGGCTTAGCAACACAAAATAATTATGATGTAGGCCCATCATTAGCACTTTCTTTCCATAAAGCATGTTTTAAACAAAGAGTATTTTTAGGTATATCCCTCAATTATCAAGAATACTCCCTTTATTACGATAGAGAGGCACAGGCACTGAATAATGAAAAAGCTTATGAAGGCGTAACTATAAGAAACAAAAGTGATTATGGCTTTTTTTCGCCCTCAATAGAATATTATATTGGTAATAGTTGCAATTTTAGTTTGTATGTCAATGGTGGGGTAGGTTATTCTATAGGTGGCACAGAAACATTGCACAAATGGGACCAAAGCCATAGCTACCCACTAACACCTACCAACGCTTACGACAGTACAATAAATACAACAAGCAATATAAATAAACTAATTTTTAGGTATGCAATAGGTATGTGTCAATACTCACCTATTTATGGCAGACATCCTAAAAAAATAAAATTTATGTTTAATGAAGAAATCGGCTTTGTGCAAGGTAATATCAGCACCACAGCAAATAACAATAATCCGTCCAGAACCACTTTTAGTCCTAATAATTTAAGTCCGGTTTATATAACATTCAGAATAGGTTATTATATTTGGTAGTTTGTATTTAAATATAGCTTATTTCCTTTTCTCTATTAAACTAATAATTTTTTGAAATTGATATATTTCGGAAAAAATTGGAACTAAATGTTTAAATTCGTGCATGAAACAGGCTTGCGTACTACTCTTATTTTTATTATTCTCTTATAATTTATCTGCCCAGCACCGATTTACATTAGAATTAGGCTTGGGGTTTCCTGCTTTTAATACCGGCTTATATAACGGAGTGTCAGCCAATAGTTCTTGCGACCCTAATTTCAATATAGGTTTAAATTATTTACATAAAATAAGTAATCATTTTTATGCCGGCTCCTCCTTTTATTTCGACCAATATTCTTTTTCTTATGGTGTAAATGAAATTGATACCTTAAAGAATAGGGGTGGAAGTGTAGCACATAGAAGTTCTTATTTTTTTATTGCCCCAATGCTCGATTTAGGTATTGGTCGGCATCAGTACTTGCATACATATATTGCAGTTGCTTATGGTTTCTTAATAAAAGGAAGCCAAAGAACAAACACTTATTATTACACGCCACTTGTTACGGAGTATAATACTACCTACCCCACAAATACAGAAATAAACAAACAAATATTAAGAATAGATTTAGG
>CAIWXG010000175.1 GCA_903916555.1 uncultured Bacteroidota bacterium | reverse complement strand
GTTGTCTGTCCGGATGACTGTATTTAATAGCATTAGATATAAAATTAAGTACAATACTATCTATATATGCAGGGTTATAATTAATTACAATATCAGTACTAACATTATTAATAATTTTAGCATTTTTAGTAGCTATTTGCGTTTTTAAAATATCAATTGCGTGGTTTATGCTATTACAAAGTTCAATAGGAATAATATCTACACTTACCGGATTTTGCATTGCTACCACATCATTTAAATGATACATTGTTTCATCGAGCAATTTTGATGCCTTATGCAATAATTCAATAATTTCTTTTTTTTCTGTATCATCATCAGCCTCGTCGTATATGTTTAATAAACTATGTATATTTACGGCATGCATTCTTAAATTATGAGACACAATGTAAGAAAAATTGAGTAATCTTTTGTTTTGGTCGGTAGCAATTTTATAAGAGTTATTTAAATCTATCTCTGATGTTTTACTTTCAGTAATGTCTTGCACCGTACCAAACATTGTTATTGGCATACCGTTCTCATCAACTTTAAATTCGCCTATTACACTTACCCACCTTTCTTGTCCGTCATTATGTCTTTTTACTATATATGTTTCGGTAAATCGTTCTTTATTTTTAATAGATTGTAGTCCATTTTCGGCTAAAGTATCTTTAAATTCAGGTAATATCAATGATTTCCAACCTAAGTTTGTTTTCAAATAATTGCTATCAATACCAAGTATTTCATCGAGTGTAGCAGAGCTATGGAAAACTGCATTTTTAATGTCGTAAAAATAATTACCAAATTTAGCAAGCTTTTGTGCATCTATCAACCTTTTGTCTTGCTCTATTAATGCTTCGTTTGTGCGTTTAAGGTCGTCTCGCATTCTTAACAATGCTTTACCGAATTTATCTTTTTCAGATAATAAATTAAAATTTGCATTATAGTTCCCTTTTCCAATCTGTTCCGAAAAATTTATTTTTTGAATTAGGCTTTCTATCATTTTGCTTATAGCATTATGTATTTCCCCTATTTCATCTGTTCTCTTTATTTCATTCAATGCAACAACATTACCTAAAGACATATCCGAAATAATTTCGTTTAAAATTAATATAGGTTTTACAACAAAAAATTTGGAATACCGCATAGAAAAATAACTTACGAGTATTATAATTATTAATGTTATAAATAAACTTATATATACATAATTATAAGATGCTGCAATTAAGTTTTGTTCCTTTTCTATATTTGAGTTTTTTATCTCTATTATTTTTGTATATAGTTTATCATTATCATTAATTTGTTTTTTTATTATTTCATTTAAATCACTTGCTATATTTACCGTTTAATCATTTAAATAGGTTTCCGAATTGTTTAGTAATTGTGTTATTTTATTTATTGTATCAATAATCTCTGTATTGTTTGTATTTATTTTATCTATTAATTCTAATTCTGCATCATTATGCCATTTTTTTTTGTGTTGCAGTATGTTACTGTCTAATTGAGGATAATCATTTTGTAATATATGCTGCAATCTGCCTTTATCTTTATTATTTGTAACATATACCCATGTTTCCGTAAGCTTTTTAATTTCTTGCATTAATTGCTTCATATCTTTAAGGTTCTGTATAGAAGGCAAATTAATAGTTCGCATTTCTGTATTAGACCTACTGTTCATGTTTAGCACATACAAACAATACGAACCACTTATTATTGTAGAAATAATAATAATAAAGTAGGTTGTACTCAATTTCTTTGCTAAACCTGATTTTTCCATTTTATTTTTTTTCGGTATATTGTATTTTGTAATTTAGTTTCAAAAAGAATTCTCTCCCTAAACCGGGTAGCGTAGCATGTAAACTATTATATGCTTGCAGATATTGTTTTCTTTCGTTTGTAATATTATTAATACCTATACCAAAAAATAAATTTTTAACTAAATCATTACACCCTAAGTAAATGTTAAATATAGCTTGCGGTTTTATTATTTCTAATAGTTTTTCTTTTCCGCTAGAGTCGGTAGAAACGTCAGCATATCGCTTATCTAAAAAATTAATAGATGGAGTAACAAAAAAGTATTTTCCTATATTTTTGTTGCCCATTACAGTAAGTTTATTTTGTGCATTACCTAATGTAATGGTTCTATCATTTGCTACTATATTAGAACTATCTACGTTTTTATTGCCAACAGAAAAATAAGAATAAATAACTTTTATAAAGCCTAATTTTGTTTTATAATAATATTCTATTTCTGCACCTTGGCTGCCAATAATTTTGTTTATATTTCTATACACGTCGGGGTCTCCATTAATTACCGAATCTGTTTTTACAAAATAACGAATAGCATTTTGTGTGGTTATATCAAATAAATTTACAGATAAAAACATGTTTTTACTTATTTTCACACTTGTCTCAAATTCTATTGTTTTAGTTTGCTCCGGTTTTAATTTTATTTTATCTATTTCATATTGGATATTTTCGATAGATGGAGCCCTGAATGAAGATGCATATAAAAGTTTAAAATTTACTATACCTACTTTTTTAGTAATACCTAAGCGAGGGTTAAAAGCACTACCAAAGGCTGAACTAAAATCGTATCGGGCACCTAAAGTTATGTTTGCAAAACGTGTATTTATTAATATTTGTGCAAATGGGGCGTAATTAATATAGCTAACATAACTAGAATTATCTGTAACAAATAAATATCCATTAGGTTTAAAACCTTCATCATAATTGCCTTCAAAACCAAATTGTGCATTTACCCAATAAGCTGGTTCCCAGATTGAGGTAATATTTAAACGGTATCTATTTATATTTACTTTATAATAACCATAGCTTGAATCAACGAGTGCCGGATTTCCATCGAATGTATATGGAGTAGAATGTTTATAATTTAACTTTGTAAAGAATTCAAATTTTTTATTAATTTTTTTTGTATATTTAAGTTCAGTCATATAACTCAAAAAATCGCATGGGTAAGGCTGTGATAATGAACTTATATACCCATCTCTGGTAGTTGTTCTGTAATTGTCGTATATAAATGTAAATGAAAAATGTTTATATCCCATATTGAAATTAAAAAATTGAGGATTCAAGTTCGAGTTATTAGTCATATTAAAAGACTTGCCATAAACATCTGTATAGTCAAAATTACTTCTCTGTCCTCTACCAATAAATCCGGACATTGCATAATTAAAATCATTTATTTTATTACCTATTGTTAAAGTAAGGTCTTGCCGAGAATAACTATTAGCTGTTTGCGCAAGCAACCCTTCTACTGAAATTCCTTTTATTTCATCTCCTTTTTTTGTAATAATGTTTATGACAGCATATTCTGCACAACCACCATAAATAGCTGAGCCGGGACCTCTTATTACTTCAATCTTTTTTATATTGCTAATTGGGTAATGATTGCCTAATTGTAACGATGAGTAGGCATTTTCGTTCATTTCCTGCCCATCAAACTGCAATAATAAATTACCTTCATTGGCCCACATACCTCTAAAAGAAATACCTACAACACCTTCTACATCTACATTAAAATCTATGCCCGGTATTAGTTTAAACACATCCATTAATTCTCTTGCTCCGCTTTTTAGTATATCATCTTCTGTAATTACAGATATTATTGATGGTGTTTTTCTTAATGGTAATGCCTTATGTGATGCTGCTTCTATGGCTTGGCTTATATTTTTTTCTATATCGGTAGCTTTATACCGTGATTTTAATTTTGACAATTCTTCTAATGAGTAATCAGATAGGTCTGTACTATCGGTAATTACGATTGTATCTGCATTTTTTTGACAAAATGCGTTTTCAGCAAATAATATAAAAATAAAAATAAATACTATTCTAATCATGCTTTATCTAATTAATACTGCATTGTTTAAAATTTGTTCACTTAATACTAAACCTCTCAATCTACAATTACGAATACTTAATTGATATTCTGTTTTGTAATCTTTATCCTCATCAATAAAAAAAGAAATACATGCACCTAAATGGCTCATGTTTTGTTTTTCTGTAATTATTAATACGGGTAAATTTGTAGTTAGTTTATCTACTTTTTTTAATTCATCGCTTGCTGATTTGGCAATTATTACCACATCGCATTCTTTAGACTCTAAAATTGAAATATGTTTAATGTTATAGTTGATACTACTATTTTTCTTTTTAGCTATCAATGCTTTTAATTCGTCTTCAACCGGTGTATTACCAATAATACCTATTTGCAGATTCGACTTTTTTTGAGACCAATTAGTGTATTTTATAAAATTATATATATAAACAGAATTTTCTTTATAATCAAAATTTTGGCAATAACTTTTATTAGCAAAAAGATTTGTAAAAATAATAATAGTAAGATACAGTATTCTACCTTTTTTCATTTTTAATATGCAATGCAATTATTTATTATTAGTTGTAAATAACTAAAATTAAATAATTGGTTACTACTCAGGTTTATCCCTGAATATTTGCGGATTTAAAAATAAATTTCTATAAAAGATACAACTTATTGAAAATAATATTTTCTTTGCACTATCGAAACGCTTATTTCCATACCAT
>CAIWXG010000174.1 GCA_903916555.1 uncultured Bacteroidota bacterium | reverse complement strand
TCTTGTCCTTAGCTGCAAGGCTATCTGTAGCCATTTTAAGTGCCTTTATCGTTCCATCACGTTTGAGGTTCATCCATAGGCAGTAACCCACTATTTTGTGCGAATAGGCATCTGTAATCAGGCTGAGGTAGCAGAATTTATGAATCAAAGATATATAGGTAATATCTGATACCCATAGTTGGTTAGGACGAAGTATTTCCATTTGTTTAATCAAATTTGGATACTTGTAAAAAGGATGGTTTGAATTGGTGGTAATGGGCTTGCGCTTTTTTCGTATTCGCACCAGCAGCCCAAAATTATCAAGTATAGAAAAAAACTTATCTCTCCCTATTTCAATGCTATGCTCCGTCAATTGGGCATTGAGCAAGTGAAACAGTTTTCTGCCTCCAATGCGAGGCATGTCTTTGCGTATTTCCTTCACCATTTTTATGATTATTACGTGTTCTAAAGCTTCTCCAGCTTCAATTTTAAGATGCTTATAATAAGCCTGACGGCTATAACCAAGCGCATAGCATATTGCACGAGAGCATTCCTCTGGATACAATTGCTTTACTCTCAAGACGGCTTGGTGCCAGCTTTTTTTCGGATTTCAATATGAAGGGTTTGTTCTGCCACATCAATCATCGTTTCCAGGCATAATATTTTCAGTTTGGCAAGACGTAACTCCTCCTCAAGCTCTCCCTTTACAAGGGACTGTTGCTGGGCAATAGCAGTACTTTCAGGCTCCTTATCTGGTATCATTGGGGTGGAAGATAGTGTTTGTCTTTGGTCTTCATCATACCATTTTTCAAAACCAATAAGTGTTGAATTACCACTGAGTTTGTATTTTTTACAAAGTTCACCTCTTGTGATTGTCCCGGAATATAACTCCTGAAGAATTTTTCTCTTCAATGAAGACTCGTATTTATACTGCCCCCCTCTCTTTCCTTTTTTGATATTTTTTTCCATAAACACGCTTTTTGCGTGTCAACCTATTTCAGGACAAGACAATTCGAATTTTTGATTCTCCTTCACTCAATAATAATTCTACTTCACATAAAGTAGTATAACCATTACCCGTTTTTAGTATTTCAGAAATTTCAGGTTCGTCATTTTTTCTTTTGTCTTGACCTGTAAATAATGATTGATTAGTATTTTCAGCTTTATCGAGTGTTGTCAACAAATTAAATAAATGGCAAATTGCAGTTGTCTTTCCCGCACCAACTCTTCCAATAAAAACGATTTTATATTTTTCATAGGCAAGGATTTCCTCAATATCATCCAAATGCTTGAGTTTAGCTTTCAAAGTCTTAGTCAATAAGACATCATAAAAGTTTCTTGAAGATATTCTATTGTGAATTTCTTCATTAATTTTTGACCTTAATTCAGATGTATTCATACAAGCTGTTTTTTGCAGACGATATTAACAGTATCTTCTGCCGCACAAGGTAAAACAATTTCTTTATTAAGAAAATTAATTTGGTTTATCCACAACTAATGACTGAGTCCTTATGGGCAAAAAAAGCCTACCATAGAAATGGCAAGCCCCTATAAACCCTATCAGGGCAAAATTAATTAAAAAATCGGCATTTCACCACCCTGGTTAAATCTACCGTTTTGAACTGCCTTACCTTTTTCCGGTACTTCAATTACTACGTCCATTCCGCACTTGCGGAACTGAAAATGGTTTGCTCCTCTAAAATTTCCGTCCTTTGTAGTCTGAAAAATAAAGATGAATGATTTGGGTTGGTAACTGAGTTGGTCAAGGAAGGATATTAAAAAGGGCAGCCCTATTATAAAACTCAATTCCTACTCGGTTAATATGGTCTAACAATTCCGTATTTTCAATTTGTTGATAAAGGGATAAATCAAATGTATAAGGTAAATACAACTCGTCAAGCTTTAATTCAATTTTATTTAATTGGGAAAGATTAAGTTTATCACCGCTAAATACTAAGTCAATGTCTGAACCAGCCTTATAGTTTCCTTTCACCCTTGAGCCATACAGCATTGCCCTTTCCAGATTATCAAAAGTTCCAAAAACATCTTGTATTTTCTTTACAACACTGTCTTTCAGTCCGTATTTCATAAGCTTTCTTTTAAATTATTGTCATGCCGTCTTATTAGTTCTTCCATCTTGCTATGCAAAGTTTTAAATAAAAAAAAAATAGGAGTGTAAAATAGAATATGCAATTTCATTTGCAGTTTTTTCGTTGTAGGTATGTGATGTCCGGTTTCTGTCTTTGAGCATCTGCATCCACATTTCGCCATCCTGAATTAAACCTCGTTTAAAAGCCAACTGAATAGCATCACGGCTGCCTTGTAAATTAGATTCTCCTTGGTTTTCATAAAAATCTTTTAGGGTATTCCAAGCCAATTCATAGCTGTATTCAAAAGCTTTAATCATTCCCTGTTCCTCCAATTCGTTCAGGAATTTGCCTTTATCAATAAACTTTTGTAATTGCATAAGAGCCTTTGAATAGTTGCGAAAACGCTGTATCCACCGAATGTCCCTATCTTCCATTATAAAATAATTATCTACAAATCATCTCTGAAAAAAAGCGAAGATACAGCTAAGCACTCCGCTCTGCTTCTTCGCTCTCATTTTGTGATCCGGATTGGATTCGAACCAATGACCCCCAGCTTAGAAGGCGTAGAACTTAGTGATTTTATCAAATAAATACATTGACTATCAATTATATATACTGCTAGAGTTTTATAATATCGATAGTTTGTTTTGAAAGTGTGTGTAATTTCGTGAGGAAATATTTTTAACTAAATGTATTGTCTATAGGCACTTTCAGAGGATTATTTTGGAATTAAAATGGGGTATTCTTTTAATTTATAGGCTAAATGAAATGGCATTGAATATTTTGATGCAATAGATAAAATAAATTTAAGACGGCATTCGCAAAACAGTGTTTTTAAGGAACAAGACCGGACGCGACTAAATAACTTTAATATATTTTACCATAAAGGAACTCAAATACACCCTCCAATATGCTAATGTGCCAGTTTGGGAAAAGATAATTTACTGCAAATAGAAAAATAATAAATCCACAAGTTACCCCAATCATTGATGCAAATTTTGAGTACGATAAATTTGGGGGAAATATCACCGTAAACCTAGGTCACCATAGCGGTTACACTAAAGTATACATATAGCAAATAAATATGCAATTGCTAATACAGATAATAGCCTGCAATTTTGCGAGTAATATTACTTCTTAATTCAAACTTACGATGCCATCATTCTAAATATTGATCTGACGCATATTTTTCTTAATTCATACATTCTTTTCTAACCAATGCTTTACCTTTAAGCTCAAATATTCATGCCGATGGATAATGTTTTATATCAAGAGTTCCTCAATATGCCGGATGAAATGCTGCTTGCGGCATTACCTGACAACAATGAGCTATTGGGATGCATTTACAAAAAGCATAAGGAATACTGCTTGAAGTTTATGCGCAGTAAATTGGCTGTGCAGGACGATGACCTTGTTGCGGATATATATCAGGATGCAGTTATTGTTCTTTACGAAAAAATAAAACAGGGTAATTTTAAACTGACAAATGGAGCCAAAATTCAGACTTATCTAAATTCAATTTGCTATTTTCAGTTGATAAATCAGGTCAAGAAAAGTCAAAATACGATTTCTTATGACGGCCAACCATTATTTGATAATGACGATGAAAATAAAAAATGGAAACCTGAATTTAATGACTTGTTACCTCAACACGAATCTGATATTAATAGTGAACTAGTAAAAGCAATAGAGCAAGGATTGAATGTAATGAAGGGGGATAAAAGAAATTGTTACGAGTTGCTTAATTTGTTTTATTATCAAAATAAGACGTTGTTGCAAATAGCCGAACATTTTGGAGAAACTAACCCCGATAATGTTAAAGCTCAAAAACATAAGTGTAAGAAAACATTAGAGAAATTGACTTTTGAAATACTTAAAAATATTAGATAAAAAATGGAGCCTGAATTTGAAATATCCGATGCTGAAATAACTGCTGCTTTTGAGGCTTTGGAAAGGCAGGAATTAAAAAATAAGATGAAAGAATGGGATAATGAACCTATTTCTAAACCTATTCAAATAAAGATTGGACCAACAGTCCCCAAAATAAAAGCTAAAAGAATTTCGTTCTCCTATTTTGGCTATGCAGCAGCAGCTTGTTTTATGGGAATTATGGTTTGGATTGGCATTAAATACTCCAATGAGCGGAAAACAGATAACAATTTTGCTGTAAACATACAGGGCACGCTAAGAGTGGTCGCTCCTAATCTCGAATTTGCAAAAGTTGAGGTGTCGCAAAATACGCTCCCACTTTTGAAAGAATCGGGGATTGGATTTGGGAATTCGGGTAATAGTAATAAAATAAATATTATTGTTCAAAATGTAGGACCGAGAATATTATCTATTCAAGAGTTCTTAAATAAACCGGCAATTGACACATCGCTGAATCAACTTAGAAAGGATGCTAGTGAAGAATTGCTGTCTTTAAATTAGATGTCTGGTAGTTACCTCTTTGATGGGAAGACACTGCATTTATTTACTCCATTAGACACTCATATTGAGAATAATATTATCAAAACGGATGGTGGTAAATTTTATTTAAAAGAAGGTAAAAATTACTTTCAATTTAAAAAAACAGTAGAACCCTTGAAGTTGAATAGAGTTACCGATAAGGAATTGATAGAGAATTTAGAGAGAATTGTTTTTGACGCTAAAAATTAATGATCGTGAAATATGGTATTATATTATTGATTTTTCTTTTTTCTTTCACTGGTTTAAAAGCTCAGGACTTTTATGCTAAGAGTCATACACTGAATAAGGTTTTTGCCGATCTGGTAAATGCCTATGGGAGTGCGAAAACAGCTCCCAAATTAGAACTGCTACCCGACAACAAAACAGATAAGATAATTGCACAGTATTACGCTATTCCAACGCCTACGATAAAAGTTGATGAAATGCTATTTGACCTTTGTATGTCAATGGGGGCGGATAGTTTGAATGCTTTATCTATCATTCTGAGCCATGAACTTGCTCATTATTACAATGACCATAACTGGTGTGGTGATTTTTCCTTTGCCATTAGGAATACTACTTTAGGAAAGCAAATAATTTCAGAAACAAAGGATTATTATATTAGCCATGAAAAAGAGGCAGATAATTTTGGGCTTTACCATTCATGTATAGCAGGTTACAAACCCTTTAATATTTATAACAAGCTAATTAACAAGATATACTCTTCGTACAATTTGCCAGAAAACCTGAAAGGTTACCCGTCAAAATCAGAGAGAATATTGATTGGCAAAGATGCACAAGAGAAAATAGCACGATTATACACTGAATTTAATACGGGGGTAACGGCGATAAATAATGGCAGCTATGATACAGCTATTAATTATTTCGATGACTTAAATAAGTATTTCCCTTCCAGAGAAAATTACAACAACTTGGCAGTGGCTAAAACTTTGAATGCATTAAAATTAAAGCCATTGCAACGTAAAGAATTTAAATTCCCATTTGAGGTTGATTATATTAGTCGGCTAAATGCGAATAACAACCGTAGCATTGATGAAGAAGCAGCAGAAAAAATGGATACTTTGTTACGAAGCGCAAAAAATGATTTTGAAAAAGCAATAAGTCTTGACCCAAAATATACTAAAGCTTATATCAATCTTGCGTGTGTGTATATCCTTCTTGAAAATTATGATGCATCATTAGGGGTCTTAAATTCCTTGAATGGTAGTAGCGATACCATAATTATGTTAAAAGCAATAGCATACTACCGTAACGACAATGATAAGAAATTACACGAAATGCTCGTATTGTGGCAAAAAACAGATAGTAATTTTTACAAAAGCAATTTTTTACTTTTAAAGGAATAAAACTCTTGTTTGCAGTTGAAATTGTTATAAATTACGAATAATTTAAAATAGTGCCACAGGCTGTGGCACTATTTATAAAATAATTGTATTCATGGATATCATAAGAGACGGATATAATGCTTGGTTTGAAGGTATCAAACAAAAAATTCACTCAGCACAGTTAAGAGCAGCTATAGCTGTGAATACGGAATTGCTAAGTGTTTATTGGGAGTTGGGAAAAGAGATTACCAATAAACAAGATGAGGCAAAATGGGGCGATGCCATTTTAGACCGGTTATCAATAGACCTGAGGATAAGTTTCCCAAATATTAAAGGCTTTTCTAAACGGAATTTGTATGCTATCAGGCAGTGGTATTTGTTTTATAAAGCAGGTTCTGAAATTGTGCCACAGGCTGTGGCACAAATACCCTGGGGGCATAACAGGTTAATAATTTCAAAAATAAGGAATATTGACGAAGCCCTGTTTTATGTGCAAGCAACGGTACATAATGGCTGGTCGAGGGAGCAATTAGAAATACAAATCCATAATAATTACTACAATACAAAGGCTAAAGCAATTACTAATTTTACAAATACATTGCCAGCACCTCAATCTCAATTAGCCATTGAAACATTAAAAGACCCCTATAATTTTGATTTTTTAGGGCTGGAAGATGACGCATTGGAAAGAGAAATTGAAAATGCCATGATGGAAAATATTACCCGCTTCCTGATGGAAATGGGAAAAGGTTTTGCCTTTGTAGGCAGGCAGTTTCCTGTACAGGTAAGCGAAAGCGAATATTATATTGATTTGCTTTTTTACCACTTGCACCTACGGTGTTTTGTGGTGGTAGAATTGAAAGCAGGGAAGTTTAAACCAGAATATGCCGGGAAGCTAAACTTTTACTTATCTGCTGTGGATACTCAATTGAAACATGCTGACGATAAACCGTCAATTGGACTGATATTATGTAGGACAAAGGACAAAATTGAAGCAGAGTATTCACTACGGGATATTCATAAACCAATTGGCATCAGCGAATATAATTTGATACAGGCACTACCTCAACACCTTGCCAGCGAACTACCAACCGTAGAGCAATTAGAACAGCAATTAACGAGGTTTGAAAATGATCGAGAACATAATATTAAATAGTCGAAAACATATTTTTATGAAAGACTAAAAAAGACAACCAAGATTGAAGAAATAATTTTTAAAATTTATGAAATATTTAAATATATTTTTTTATATATTTTTACTGTTACTTTCTACTATTTGTTCTGCTCAAAGATGGGAACAATTGGAGAGTGAGTATAACAGCTACATAAAAGCTAATGAAAATAAATTGGCAATTGATAAAGCAAAGGAAATGTTTGCGCTCATAGGTAAGATTGAAGGTGATACAAGTATAAGGCTCGCAATAAGCAAAAAATTAATAGGAAATGCTTACGGTAGCGTAAACGTTGATTCCGCTCTATTTTATTATAACCAAGGGTTAGAGATATTAAAATATCAAAAAAGGAGCAGACACATCCAAGCTGCAAAAATACTTTATAATGAAGCTAATATATTTTATGTAAAGCATGATTATGAGAAATATGTAGAGTTATTAAACTACGCCGCTGAGATCAATAGAGAGCTAGAATATCCGGAATTCCCTTTCGCAGAATGGCCCATAAAAAAATTATATTTTTATAATGTTACAATCAAAAATATAAATCAGTACGAACGCTTATTGTTGGAACGTATAGGTATTTTCAAAAAATTCAATCAAGCTAATACTGTTGAATACGGATTTGTTTGTCGAAGCTTAGGCTCATATTATATAACACATGCACTGTTAGAAGACGGCGAGAGGTATATTAGTGAGTCCACTCAAGCGTTTATAAATTCAATAGGAGAAAACAACTTTAATTGCGCCACAAACTATTTTTGGTTAGCAGGTCTATACAACTCTCAACAAAATTATATCAAAGCAGAATACTTTTTTAAAAAGAGTATAGAAATTCTTGAAGATACTCTATCAAAGTCTTTTTCACCAGAAATTAGTTTATTTTATTATTCATGTATTGATGAAATTAGTCAGTTTTATTGGGGTTTAGGACATTATTATTTCGCACAGGAGTATGAGAAAATATGTAGAAACCATTATCTGGATATAAATGACACGTTAGCGTCAAATCTATCTACTACATCTTTGGCAGTTTCATACATTGATGACAAGAAATTTGATACAGCTTTAGCGGTATTACTATCTCAAAAAAAATATAATATTATAAGTAAAACCAACATAAAGAGTTATTTGTCCGTTTTAAAAACACTTGTAATTGCACCTAGTATAGAAAAAACGGGGGTAAGGTTGGCAGGAAAGAAGGTTTTAGAAAAGATAATGAAGCGATATTAACCGAACATAAAGATGCTGTAAAACTATTGAAACAGGGCTTTTCAGTTCGTAAGTTTATGAAATTGACTGATAAGAGTAGCGGCACAATACAGAAGGTCAAAAAGTTAATTGAGCATTGATTTATGAAACCCATTCTACGCTTATTTCTTCTTCGGTAAATAAAGTTAAAATTTTAGCAAATCTATAAATTGGAACATTGTTCGGTGCTTCAAAAAAACAATATGCTATTGGTTCATGAACATTTGTAAATAAGACTGGAACTTCCCTCAATTTAGAGGAAGTTCCATTTGAATAAAAAAACAATACTGATTTAAAGTTTATGCTTACTTAAACAAGATCCTCGAAAAATATTTTATAGTGTTCTTCGATTTCCTTTACTTCATCATCTGCGATGGTCGCAAACTCTTTCTCTTTTGCTCGTTTGGATAATGAGCCTTTGTTTTGTTCTAAAAATCGAATTAATAATGCAACCATTTTATCCGGCATCTGAAAACGATCATCTATCCATGCTTTCATTGCGTCATATTTTTGCAAATAAGCTACTTCACCTGGAATAGTTTTCGTTATTGTGTCGTCAATGCTATCAAACAAAAATTCAGCAAACAATGTTGCATCGAAATACCTATAGTAGTCTATCGTATCATTTAGCACCTCTACATTATTTTTCGGAGTCTTTTTCCATTCAATAAATTCAAGTAGCGGATAAGAGAAGCTTTCTAGTACTTTTCTATAATCGTCAATTCGTTCCAGTATGGCCTCTGAAACTGGGAAAATAATTCCCTGTGGTGTGAATTTCATTTTAGCCAACAAATGATGTATCAGATAGCGATGCAATCTTCCGTTACCATCTACAAATGGGTGAATAAAAACAAAACCAAAAGCAATTTCAGCAGCCATTAATACCGGATGATATTTAAATTCTTCCATTTGCTTTGCAGTATCCATTAAGCCAGTCATAAGCCTGTCTATATCTTGCCATCGGGCAGAAATATGCTCCGGTATAGGTTCGCCAGTTGTTCGGTCGTGTTCTCCAACAAAACCGCCTTCAGTGCGGTAACCCATTTGTACGAATCTGCTATTTTCAATTATTATCTGTTGTAAACGAAGAAGCTCTTCTTTGCTCAATTGCTTACTGCCAGCTTGCCCAATAGCTCTACCCCAGCGAACCGCTCTGTTCTGTGTAGGGTTTTCACCTTCAATAGTAAATGAAGCCTTAGAATCTTTCAGTAGCAGGAAGGCAGAAGTTCGAAGTAAAATATCTTTGCGAAGACCGCTGATGACAGCATTTGTTTTATTTGAAAGGTCTTTTGCTATATATTTTTCAAGTTTTGCTGTTTTATGAATGAGAGGGCAAAAATCAAAAGTTCCAGGCAGGTTGTCTTTTATCCGATGACGACTGGAATTATAACTAATGGTATTAGCATATTGCAACTCTTCGTCTATAAGAGCAATATAATTCCCTTCTTTTAAGTCGGGTACAGATAATTTCTTTTGCATTAACCATTCAAAGAGGAACCATATTTTTCGGCTGTATTGACTCTGAGGTTCATTTGTAATCCATTTTTCAATCGTTATTGGTGGTAATTGCTCAAATAACTTTTTGAAACACAACAGATTTATGCCTTCATATTTTAGAGAAAACACTAAATGGTCATAAATAGTCTCTTGAGGTTGATGTCTTGGTGTAAAGACAAGCCAATTATCATTTTCATACTGTCTTCGCTTTGAACTAATTATAGCTAGTTTTAATGGCATTGGAAGGGCTAGTTTCAAAGATTCAGTTAAGGCTCCGTATCCTACGAGATTTCCTTGTTCTGGTGCAGTTCTTCCGTGAAAAACGCTTATCAACTGTGAAATTTGCTTATCAATCATGAGTATCTGTGAAAAATGCTTATTGCAAATATACGTGAAAAGCTCTTATTGTTTGTGAAAAACTCTTAAAAATGATGCATAATCGTGAAAAACACTTACGTACTAGACAATTGTCGGACACTATAAATCCCTTGGTTGTCTGTTGTTGTTTGATCTATATTTATCTTTATTAATAATCATCCTTAATTTTTTTTATGCCAGTTTTTGCGGCAGAAATACCTTTTATAATATTTCCGCCGCGGTTTTATTTCTTTATTGAAATATCGTAATATCACCAGATATTACTTTGCAATTTTTAAGTATAACTGCACTTCTATCTACTTCTTTTCCGATAGTTACACAATCAGTTTCTATTGTATATCTACATTATGGTTGAAAGCAATAATTTTCATAGTGTTTTTTGATTTCTTAACTTTTATGTTGAAAAATATAAAAGTTTTGTAAATTCATTAGTCGAATATAATTCGACTAAGCCTTATAATGTTTATTCACATGAAATAAATCCAGCCCGTCTGGGTACGGGCATTTTGATAGTAACCATATCTAAAAAAATGCCAAAGAATTTTCGCTTATTAATGAATGGTTCAGTGTGTATACGACATTAAATAAATTATCAATTAAATATTCAATAACTTTAATCACACAAACAATTTCCTATATCATATTTGTTGCCTCATTTATTATTGGTGGAATTTCGACTGGTCAATTTCGGACAGCACGTTCATTTTTCGAAAAAATATTCCTTCGAAAACTAAACAAACCGGCATTATATAACTATAAAAAGAAAAACTATTATGAAAACTCGTAGGATAGGATTATTCAAAACAGGCGATCTATATACATTATACATTGACCAAATTCACTGGGAAGATTTTGAACCGGAACTGACAGATGAAATTGACATTAAGATAAAAACAATTACATTGCAAAAAGGAAAAGCAATTGCCCATTTTGATGCAAAAAACAGAAAGTCACTGCCTTTATTTAAGGTTTTTTTGAAGCCAATAACTTTCGAATCAATTCAAAAGAAAATTAGCTGCGTGCATACCCAAGCCATTGGATACACAATTAAATTAAGCAACGGAATAGAAATTTGCAATCAATTTTGGGATGACTGCACTATAAACATACCAAAAAAATTATTGGCATCAAGTCTACCAAAATATCTTCAATTATTGGATTGCAATGTGACAGAGCTCGCAGAAGCTCTGAGCGGTAATTTAAACAATATGTTTTGTTTGGATCTAAACGGCGTTATATGTAATGAGGGGTTTATTGAAAATTTTGAAGATTATCTATTCGATATATATTTTGAAAAAACCGACTTAATGATGACCGGAAATGCAAATCAACTTGCACTAACCTTACTTGCGGAAATAAGTGTTGTAATGAAATCTCCTTTTAAAATTATTGAAATATCGGCGGACAATGAATGCCAAGTTATCTTATCCGGTTGGAAACATGAAGGTTTTGAATTTTCAATGGTTATTGATTGTCACTTAGATTATATTATTTTCACTCAAAAACCTTGTGGTCAAACTTGGACAACTGATAGTGTGGCAGTCAGTTGTCTTTATGATCATGGCTTTAGAATAATGAAAACAGAGGTTGAAAATTATAGAATTGCAAATCCTTATATAGTTAAATGTTTACCCGATGAACTTGCCGGCAGTAATCCATATATTCTATTCAATACATTTGCTATGGGTGATTTCGATCAAGCAATGGTTGCAATTCACAGAATACTGGATTCTTTAGACATGATGGACGAAAATAGTCGCCTTATATCGTTCGAAGGTCTTGGTAAAAATAAATAGCAAAGAAGATGCTTCATGATTAGTTTCAGGAAGCATCTTCATTTTGTATATATTATTTACAACTCCACACCAATGAGCGCAAGATAGATTTTTTGAGCAAAGGCAAAAATGACAGGATATTGAAATACCTGACAGAGGCAAGACAACCATTCGTGAAATTGCCAAAATAACTGATACTTCTACTGCCACGGTTTGTAAGGTGAAGAATGTTGCGGGGGAATTGAAGCTGTTGAAATGAATTGCTTTTTACACTCCTTCGCCGCAAAAATCAACCCTAAGATACTTGAGGATCGGATGGTCAATAAATTCTATTTTGAGTAGTTTAAACATATTTGATCATTCAGTGAATGTAAAATGTTGTTTGGACTATTTACAAATTTCATTTTGGCATCTTAGATGATGTAGAACATACTTATATTTTACTGCAACTATTTTGCGATTTATTTTTCATAATACATCTTAAACCCGAGTCCTTTTATCAAGCTTCTATAGTTCGTATTCAATCTCTTATCAATTGAACTAGGCACCTTGAATTGCTGACAAACTTTAAAATACATTATGTCCAAAAAGGTACTGTCAATAAAATCTATAACTTGACTATAACCACTAACGATTGTGGCCCCGGTTTTTTTCATAAATCCATTGATTGTTTTGCGGTCAGTTGCGAAAGTTAGACAACTACCAAAATGAATAATTTTCCCATTTGCAGAGTTTCCTATAAGCTCGGCTAACTGATCAAGATTTATTTTCTTCCTTTTTCCTAAAATAATGCTTTCTACCTCCCCATGGTAGGCCAAATACAATATGCTGTGGTCCATACTTCGCTTCAATTTAAACTCATTGATATGCTGAGTAAATTCCGCTTCAGATGATGCATGAAAGTGAGCTTGCTTAATTCCCGCACCAATTTCCAAAAACTCCAGTGCTTTTTGAATCCCTATTTTCTTTTTTCGATCGGTATCCCAAAAACCTTCAATACAGAAAACATGTTTCTTATGTTTCTTTAAGTGTTTCATTGCGAAAAATTATGAGTTGACTTTAATAATTTGGCGAGAATTACGATTTTTTGTTCCAATGTGGTGTTTTGATATTCAGATGACGCAACATCAAAAACCTCTCTCAGCGAGCTATGATTACTGTATAACTCGTCCATTGCTAGCCCGTACTTCTTTTCGTTTCCGGTTACCCATGGTCGTACTTGAGCGCCAAGGTAGTCAAATAATTTTTCTGCAATAATTTCTCCGTGTTCTTTGAACAATCTAACTGTAGCTGAGTTCCCACCACCTATCAGGAAGATTTTGCCCTTTGGTAGCAAAGTGAAATTGCAGTAAGCGTTATATAATTTTTGAGTCTCATCAGGTAAATCAACCTCGGTGGAGATTGAGATCAAACTGCACGGCAAAATATCATAATCTACTTTACAATACCTCCCCCCTTTTTCAGAAGTTATTACGATATGCGGTATCCGATTGTTGACGCAATACTCCCAATGCGTATCAATGCTTGTTGCATCTGAATACAAGAATTTGTTGTACATATAAAACGGTTTATTTTAACCTTTCACGGTTATAGATTCCAATTGCAATATTTTTCTTTTTGTAGCAATCTCACCAAAATCTAACGCCCAGCGGCTTTCCATAAAATCAATTAGACTTAACCCTCTTTTTTCAACCTCTTCTTTATCCCATTTTTTATATTTCAAGGAAACTTCTATCTCTGAGTGGGAACCATCCTTATAGCCTTTCCTCAAAGTTTCACCTTTTTCATTAACCTTAGGTTCAAGTTTGTCTGGATAGGAGTCATTCTGAAGGGACGAATTAATTGACGATGAAAGAAGTAACAGATTTCCTAGCGCGCCTCCCATGTAATGCCATTGAGTGCTTGGGACATTATCAAAGGCTTCCTTCCAATATTCTGTCGGCGATTGTGGAAAAATGTGCTCGATTGATATTTTGTCTTTTTCATTTTTCACGAAGAGTTCCCAGTCAACTTTCTTTTGTCCTGACAATTCCATCTTTTTCAACTCATACTCGTACAGAAAATATTTCAACCCATGCCAGTGGTAATAGCCTGCCCTGGCTGCAATGTGAGAAAGTCAAAGTTGTAAGGGTCTTTTAAGATCTGTTGTGCTAATACGGCTTGCTGTTCAGGTAAGGTAGATTTGAAGTTATTTATAGCCTTACCTTGTCGGGAATACAGATCCTGCTCCATTTGAATACCCAACATAGCCCTGCTCCAACTAAATTCAATAGTTTGCAGTATGTAAAAAAGAGCCGAATCCGGGTCTTTTATTTTATTTAATATGAGTATATGATGCCCCCAAGGAATTAATGCAACAACTTGTTGCACTTTTGACATATTTGAATTTGCATCAACCGATTGTGGTATAGGTTGGTTAAAAAGCACTGCTATTTGCTGCATGTTTTGACTATTCAAAAGTGCAGCAGCTTGTTGCACTTTTTCAGGGCTATAAAAAATATAAAATCTGCTTATTTCAAACAAGTTTCGGGTTGAGAAGCCTGAGCTATCAGGGAACTCAGTTTTTAAATCAACTGATAAATGTTCTATCACGCTATTCCCCCATGAATAAGTCTCTTGTTTTTCGGCTATAAGTTTCCCTAAATTCCAATACAAATAAATTAAAGACGAGTTTACAGACAGGGCTGCTTTAGCCTGACTGCTTCTAATTTGGGTTTTCACCTGAATAAGAAAATCTTTATACTCCTTGTCTGCAACCATTTTCAATTACGATTCAATTTACAATTAAGAATTACGGCTTGTTCAATTTTCAATTACTATTTCAATTTTGAGCTACAAAGTAGATTGCTTTCAATTGGGGACGATTGAGAAATTTATTGATGATGAAGGACTATACGATTCTTGGAGAAAACCTATTTAAACGATTTGGGAGTGGCGGTCTTTTACTTGTCATAAATTTAAAATAAACTTCATTCAACACTCCCAAATCGTTTTTATAATAAAAATGGCTGTCTTTAAAAGCAGTCATTTTTTATTTTACGGTTACTATAAAAAAACATATCAGCTTGGTTTTCAGTTGTTTGATTTTTCCTTAAAATGATTGCATTTGTTTCATACCCCAAAATGCTGTTTCATACGATTTTGGGTTGATCTGGGAGTGTTTCTGTCTTTCCTGATGGAACAATATAAAAAGGGCAAGTCAGCTTCCGAAGAATATCAGCCCGAAGAAGCTCTCGTTCAAAAAGTGTTAGTTGTTCTAAGTGATGGGAAATTACTTGAGTTGGCAGGTGAAATCAAATTAACAGTTGATAGAAAAATTATCAGTAACACTGATCAGTTGAAAAAACTACCAAACGGTGACTGGTCAATTCTTCCAGGGTTTAGTGACGTGTCTCTGACACTATTATTCGAGGATGATTTTTTCGCTGATCTTTAATAAGGATCAAAATCAAAAAGTAACCCTTTAAACACTATCAAATTTTATAACAATTTAAAAATTAAAAAATATGGCCAGGAACTCAGGAATCGAGTGGACGAGAAATACAGCAAACCTTTGGCAAGGATGTACCAAAGTACATGAAGGATGCGATAACTGCTACGCAGCAACACTAGCAAAAAGATGGGGTAATGATATTTGGGGCAATGACAAACCCAGAAAGCAAACAAAATCTGTGTGGACAGAATTGCTAAAATTTCAAAAGGAAGCATATACCGCCGATGAAATGCACCGAATATTTGTTGGCTCAATGATGGACATTTTTGAAAAGCCTATGCCACTAATAGATCATAATGGAAATGAGTTAGACCATACTACTGACTATTTAAGGCAGCGGTTTTTTGACAATATCAGTAATGGTTTATATCCTAACCTTATGTTCCTGTTACTTACTAAACGACCGAGTAACATAAATAAATACATACCGGAGGCATGGAAAAAAAATCCACCGGCAAATGTAATGTTCGGAACATCCCCGGCGAACCAGTCAACTGCTAACAATTTGATAGCACACTTAATGGAAGTCAACGGAAAGAAGTTCCTATCGGTTGAACCGCAGCTTGACGAAATCACCTTGTTGCCATGGCTTCAAAACAATTCTTTAGACTGGGTAATACAAGGCGGGGAAAGCGGTCACCACCGGAGACCGTTTGATACAGATTGGGCCAGAAAACTAAAGGAAGAATGTTATGCAACAAATACCCCATACTTCTTTAAGCAGATTGATAAAATAAAAGAAATACCGGCTGATTTAATGGTTCGTGAGTTTTATAAAACAGAAATAATTTAAACATGTGCAGGATGCGCAATAATTCTATAAACCGCATCTGAACGTCTTGAATACTACATGATCAAATAGCCTCAAAGGATATGCTGGTAAGGTTCTCATAACCTTACCAGCACCGCATCTAAAATCATATATTTAATTTTATGAATACAAAACTTGCAGAACTTATAGCTGAGGAACAGATGGCGAAAGCCCTCTGGCTCAGCAGCAGGCGCAGGTTAGAGGAGTTCAATCAGACACAAGATCAAAAGAAAAAAATGACTACTACTGCAAACCGTCATATCTCCAAAAGAATGAAACAAATGACCAAAACGTACTAAAATTCTTTTCCGCCTTTCTTCAAATTATCATCTACACGGCCGGTATTCATATCATAGTGTTTACTCACTGTTTTGATGCTTTCTGCTGCAAGTTTGCTTGCTTGTTCAATCCCTTCATTATTTGCAATATCTGTTAACCGGAGGTGCTTTAATTTATAAAATGTAATACTAATATCCTTAAATTCTTCTTTACTTGTCACGAGCCTACGCCATCTTTTATGAATCTGATAGCTATTAATAGGATGTTCAGAAGGCTGTAGTCCTTTACCCCAGACATACCATTCACCGGGAGCTTCTCCGATAACTTCTTTCCAAAATGGTATTGCAATGTCAGGTATTACCCTATATTTTTCTTCAGCGAATTTCCCTTTTTTTACTAAGTATTTTACCCTTTGATTTTTAAAATCAACGTCTTTTACCTTGATCCTCATCATCTCAGTTGAACGGGGTGCGCTGTTATAGAATGTTTGTAGGTACAGCCAGAAAGACCTATGATTCTCCCGGAGATAGTCAGAAACTTTTTTCTGGCTATCAATACTTATTTCTGCCTCCACTTTTTTCACAGCTTGTTTTGCCTTATTAAGGGAAATAGGAATATTAGCTTCAACAACTTCGTAGTCGAGCAATTCTTTGTAATAGAGAATAAACTGGGTCAGGCTTGTGTTTTGTTGGCAGGGTTGTCGCACATTTCTCGATTAATTCTTTTAGATTTTTGCGGGTGACATCCTTAATTGGTTCATTGGCTATGCCATTTATTGCCGCCTGATTAAGAAGTTGTTTTAACAATGGGTCGGTTTCATGTTTTCGTGTTTCTTCCGACACTTTAATCTTGGTATCAGCAAATTTTAAGGCAGCTTCAAACGACATCAAGTTACTGATTTCGTTATCGACTACTTTTTTGGTTAATGATGCAATACAGGCTTTAGCAATAGGATCCCACCCGTTATTTTTGAGATTCTCTATTTCTGCATCGAGAGCATCCTGCAAATGTCGCCGACGTTCTACAAGGGCATCAACTCTATTAAAATCACTTATCCAGATTTGTTTGCTTATTCCTTTATTGTCATCGTAATATCGATACCGAATAACCCATTGTTTCTTGAGTAAGGTCTTGCCACCCGTTTCCCAGTTTTTAGGTGTAATGGATACCTTACCCATCCTTCTATTTCCCAGCAAGTGTAGCATAAATGTGCGGAGTTTTGTGCGGAATTTTGAAAATTCACTGAGATGCAAATATAAAAAAAAGTCTTGAAAGTTGTTACTATCAAGACTTTTAAACTTGTGATCCGGATTGGATTCGAACCAATGACCCCCAGCTTAGAAGGCTGATGCTCTATCCAGCTGAGCTACCGAACCAATGTATTTTGCACAAAATTATATCCTTTTTGAAAAGGTGCACAAAGGTAAATCAATTTTTGCAAATAATACCACAATTACCTTTTTTCTTGCGGCTGTATTTCTTCACCTCCCGGTGCTTCCCCGTCTTTAAGTATGGTAATAGGTATTATGTTATGTATAAAATTCCACATTTCACCGCCCCACCTAAAGCCATCATACTCGCCACTTGGCACATAAGTATATTTACGGCGTGGGTCGTTAACCTCCGATGTTAAATTGTCTAATACTATAGCATGTCGCTCGGCATCCCAGTTCATAGAGGCTTGTACTCCTTTTTTATACTCTATTACGTATCTGTTAACCCTTCTACCCGGATTGTTTTCCGAACCCACTCCAAAAATAGGTGCTCCAAAAGCAATACTACTTTCATCTATTGTAAGTGGGTCTAATACTTTTTTGTAACTGATTGTGCTTGAACCGTTAAAGCCAAATAAAGTATATATTTTTCTTCCATTTACAATATTGCTCATTATACGGTAGTAAATTGCCCCATACCATTTGCCTTCAGTTAAAACGGTATCCGGCAAATTTTTGCCTAAGTCTTCACTAACATCAACTAAACCGAATAATTTTAAATTTTCTGTTCTTAATTGTATTGCTCCATAATAGCGCTCGCTTGCGGGGCTTGGTTTTATTGCCCAATTTAATATTCTAAAAGAGCTGTCATCAGCATAGATAATATTTATTTTCTTTTTTAGTTTACTAAAATCATAATAATACGAATTAGGAACCTTTAATGCTTTTACTAATTGGCGCACAAAACGTGTACAATATTCTACATGTGTATCGGGTATAAAGGCTTCGTACATAGAATCGGAAGTTTTAATTAATGAATCTTCCATTATATGTAATTTCTCTAAACTCGGGCCGTCTATAAAAACAGCACGAGGTTTTACGACATTTACAACAACTACCGAATCGTCATCTGTTTCTTGAGCGTATATTTTTGTGCCTGTTAAAAGCAAAGTAAGTAACAAACAATAAAATATTATTTTATGCAACATTATTTTCTAAATTTCATTTTAAAATTACAAGTATAGCTATAAATATGTTGTTAAAAAAACAGAACTGCATATTAATAATACCTATTTTGCTTTTGTAGGCAGTCTGCCCTATCAAATTATTAATATCAATATGCAAAAAACAAATACAGTACTGTTTTTAATTTCCCATTAGCTACGTTTCTTTCTTAATTTTGCAATAAATATACAATAAGGTTGTAAAACTATTTTTTTACCTCAAAACTATTTAATTTCACAGTTCATTTAATAAGAAACTATGCAACTTGTACAGCAGATTTTGTTTATAATATGCGCTTTTATTGCTATTTATATTTTCGCTAAAAAAATAAAACTAATGAGGCGAAACATAATGCTGGGGCGAAAAGAGGATTTGAACGATAACCCTAAACAGCGTTGGAAAAACATGCTACTGCTTGCCATAGGACAAAAGAAAATGTTTAAAAAACCTATACCTGCTTTTTTACATTTGGCAGTATATGCAGGTTTCATAATTATTAATATAGAAATGCTGGAAATTATTTTAGATGGTATTTTTGGTATGCATCGTCTGTTTGCACCCATTCTTGGCGGCTTTTATTCCATTCTAATAGGCTGCTTCGAGGTGCTTGCTGCAATGGTATTAATAGGCTGTGTTATTTTCTTTATTCGTAGAAATATTTTAAAAGTGCATAGGCTAAACATGAAAGAATTAAACGGTTGGCCACGCGAAGATGCAAACCTTATACTTTGTACCGAAATTGTTTTAATGTCTTTTTTTCTTATTATGAATACTGCCGACTTAAGCTTACAAACACGTGGCTTAGAACATTATTTTAAAACAGAGTCTTTTTGGATAACTCAAAATTTTACTTGGCTATTTAATGATGCCTCTACCGGATTCCTAATTGGTTTAGAACGCAGTTGCTGGTGGTTGCATATTTTAGGGGTTTTCTTTTTCTTGAATTACCTACCCTATTCTAAACATTTCCATGTTTTAATGGCTTTCCCCAATGCTTATTATTCTAGACTAGTAGCACAAGGCAGTGTAAAAAATATGCCGGAAATCCAGAAGGAAGTATTGTATATGATGGAACCTGACAAGGCACCCACAACTACTACAGAACCCGAACATAAACGTTTTGGAGCTAAAGATGTAACCGACCTTAGCTGGAAAAATTTGTTAGATGCCTATTCTTGCACAGAGTGCGGAAGGTGTACGGATGCTTGTCCTGCAAACCAAACAGGTAAAAAGCTGTCGCCACGAAAAATAATGATGGATACCCGTGATAGACTTGAAGAAATAGGTAAGAATATTGATGCAAACGGCACATTTAAAGACGATGGCAAATCGTTACTAAACGATTATATTACCGTAGAAGAGTTAAGGGCATGTACCACTTGTCAAGCTTGTGTAGAAGCTTGTCCTGTAACAATAGAGCCGCTTGACATTATTATGCAACTGCGTCGTAACCTTATTATGGAAGACAGCAATGCCCCCCAAGAATGGAATATGATGTTTGGCAATATAGAAAACAATATGGCACCATGGAAATTCAGCCCTGATGACAGAGACGCTTGGGTGAATGGATAGATTGGAATAATTTTTATAAAGTATATTTGTCTAACAAAACATATATTATGACAACCCAACTTACAGTTACAATTGAGGAAAATGTACTGAAATCTGCAAAGCAATATGCAGAAACCAAGGGTAGTAGTTTATCTGAAATAATTGAGAATTATTTAAAACGAATAGCATTAAGAAATAAACCCCAAACCGATAATTTCTCGCCTTCAATAAAGGAATTACTTGGTTCTGTAACGTTACCTGAAAATTTTGAGTATAAAAAGGAATTGACAAATGAATTGACTAAAAAACACTTTGACAAATGAAGTATTTATTTGTAGATACCAATATACTAATTGATTTTTTAACTAATAGAAAGCCCTATTCAATATATGCTGCAGAGTTATTTGAGTTGGCACTACAAGGAGAAATTTATTTATATATTTCTGCAATAAGTTATAATAACATCTATTATATCGTAAAAAAGATATTAGGGCATACTGAAACAATGTTATTACTAAATAAACTTGCTAAATTTGTCATTATTTTAGATGTTACGCAAAAGGTAATTACAGATGCGCTTCATTCGGAAAATCCTGATTTTGAAGATTCAATTCAATATTTTTCTGCAATAACAAATTTAAAGATGGAAGCGATTATTACAAGAGAGAAAAAAGGATTTAAAAACAGTAAACTTCCCGTGTATACTTTAGAAGAAGCAATAATATTATTTTCTTAATTTAATTCATTATTAATTTTATACTATAATAATATAAT
>CAIWXG010000173.1 GCA_903916555.1 uncultured Bacteroidota bacterium | reverse complement strand
CGTAAAATTACACAATTAACATTAATCAAACACTTTAATATAAATATATATATTATGATTCGATTTTTTATAATTGCAAGTATTTGTATTTTTTCTATTACAAATATAACTAATGCACAATTATATAATAAAAGCTACAAAATTGATGGATATGGCATAACAAGTACAATTACTAAAAAATTGACTGATGGTAATATCTTAGAAGTAGGCATCAAATCACCTACTACACAGGATTATGCCCTATTTGCAATTAAATTAAACCCAACAAATGGAGATACAATTTGGTCGAAATCATTGAATAAATCTCAATACATTTTCTCTAATGTTTGTGCGGATGAGCTGACAAATGGAGACATTATTGTTGTAGCAAACATTAAGGATTCTGTAAGTACAATTGATACACCCAAAGTTGTAATCGTTAGCTTAAATAATGGCGGCAATCTTAATTGGAGTAAAATCTATTTTTACCCATCAAACTACCCAAGATTTAGGCAACCTGTTGTAAAAAAACTATCTTATAATAATTTTTTATTTTGTACCACTTCAGAAGATACTTCAGGTTTACATATTGTAAAAATGAATAGTTCTGGAGACACTTTATTTTCAAAAGCTGTATTGTTTGATAGCTTATTTGTTACAGGGGGTTTGTTGATTTCTGATATTATGGAAGTACATAATGGTTATGTCTTCACAGGGAGTGCTGAATATAGTGCCGACCAAAACCATTTGATACTCTTTAAAACAGATACTTTTGGCACAATTCAATGGGCAAAATCAACCTATTTTAGTTTATTATTTGGTTTTGATGCAGGTTATGCCATAACCGGATTACAACTACTGCAATCAGTAGATACAAATATTATTGTTGGAATAAATTCTTTTGCAGGATTAATGAAGGTTTCACAATCAGGAGATTTAATATGGTTGAAATTAATAAATGACACCTCTACAAGAACTTCTGCACCCTTACTTAGTTCTTTTACCATAGCAAATGATGGTGGTTTTTATATTTCAGGTGTAACCGATTTTGTCTCCACCATTGGTCTTACTATTGCCAATGGCAAACAATTTATTGTAAAGTTAGATTCAGCTGCATCAATTATTTGGAGTAAAAAATATAAGTTTGAAAAAAATTACAACAATTGTAATTTTATTACACAGTTGCCATCCGGCGATTTATTAACTGCGGGCACAATGCTTGATACCATAACAAATTCCAGCATTGGCAATTCAAAAATATATTTAATGCGGTTAGACTCTAATGGAATAAGTTCCGGCATTAGCTGTGGTTTAGATACTTCATTTGCTATTTATCCATCTACATTACCTATCATTTTATATAACAAACATTACCATGAATTTAATGGTTATGGCATGGCTGCAATCAGTATAAATCAGCAAAATGAAACAATTACGGAATCGAATGTCCCTGTTTTGTTATCTGTATCTATTTTTGATTTCCCCAGTTCCACTATTTGTCAAGGCAACTTAGTAACTTTTAATGCTGAGTTTTCTAATGGTGGTACTACACCTGTTTTTAATTTTTTAGTAAACGGCGTATCAGTACAATCAGGGGCAAGTAATATTTATCAAACTTATTCGTTAGTTTTCCCTGATACGGTACAGTGTTTTATTACAAGTAATGCATTATGTATTATTTCAGATACTGCGTGCAGTAATAAAATAGTACCACCTATTTACCCTACAGCATCACCTTCAGTAACAATATCAGCAAGCCCAAGTGGTGTTATTACACCGGGTACATCAGTTACATTTACTGCAAATACAACAAATGCTGGACCCACACCGTATTATTTGTGGAAAAAGAATGGAATAGGTATTACTTCATTTCCTACCTATACAAGTTCAACCTTAGTTAATGGAGATATAATAACTTGCGATGTTACGAATAGTAATCTTTGTAGTTCGATACCAACCGGCACAAGTAATCAGATTACAATAGTTACTACTTTAGCAGGCATTAATAAACATGAAATAAACAAATTATATTCAATTCAACCCAACCCTGCTAAAAATGAAATAACAATTAATAGTAACGTAAACAACACAATATATTTAATAATTTTAGATATTTACGGCAAAATAGTACTTTCCGAAAAAATATTTTCCAACTCTGAAAAAATAAATATTACAAATCTGCATGAAGGTTTATATTTTGTAGAGTTGCTATCGGGTAATTATAAAGAAATCACTAAACTAATTATTGAAAAGTAGCATAGGTATTTTTTATGTCTAAAGTTTTAGTGTCATTTAAACTTTAGAATAATATCTAAAATCTTCTTTTAGCAGTGGTAGTAATTTACTTGCCAATATATGTACTTCCGTTGAAAACAATAGTGATTCATTGTTTTATGTTCAAAATTTTGTTCGGAATTACCGTCTATTTTTTCACAAAAGACTTCTGTAAAATTATCTCCCAATATAACATAAAGGGTACTGTATAACATTATACAATAAACCACCCAATAATAAGAAGTATATTTATGCCCAATAAGCTTTTTGTAATATCAACACTCCCTTTAGTATTAATTATAAAATGAAAACAAATAGAACGATAGAGCAATCAAAAAACAAAAAAACATTTTATAAATCAAGCAAAAACTTAATTAATGAAGCTGCTGCCGATAAATTACGAATAGTTGCTGCTAATGACAATGATTTCTTTTTAGATATGCTTGAAAGTAATACTAATGGCATTACAGATATACAATTAAAACAAAAGCTGGAAAAATTTGGGCTTAATGAAATCCAACATAAAAAAGCTGCAGCTTGGTATATGCAGCTCTTAGAAGCTTTTTTAAACCCTTTTATTGCAGTTCTTATAATTCTTGCTATTATTTCGTTTATAATGGATGTGGTTTTAGCTCCCGCCGGTCAAGCTGATTATAAAACAGTAATTGTGGTGAGTACTATGGTTATGCTAAGTTCTTTATTGCGTTTTTGGCAAGAGTTTACAAGCAATAAAGCTGCCGAACAATTAAAAGGTATGGTAAAAACTACTGCAACCGTTTTAAGGCAGGTTGGTTTACGAATATCAATGAAAAAAGAAATTGATATTAAAGAAATTGTACCCGGTGATATTATTTTATTGAGTGCCGGTGATATGATTCCTGCCGATTGCAGAATACTACAATCAAAAGATTTATTTGTAAGCCAATCTATTTTAACGGGTGAATCTTTGCCTGTTGAAAAACGCGAACCGAAGATAATAGACGCGATAAAGAAATCGCCTTTGGAATTAGACAATATTTGTTTCATGGGTACGAATGTTGTAAGTGGTACAGCCACGGCTATTGCTGTTACAACCGGGAATGAAACTTATTTTGGCTCAATAGGTAAATCAATTTTAGGGAAGCGAGTAGAAACCAGTTTCGATAAAGGTGTAAATAAAGTAAGCTGGCTACTTATAAGATTTATGCTTGTAATGGCACCATTGGTATTTTTAATAAATGGTTTCACTAAGGGTAATTGGCTGGAAGCTCTACTATTTGGTATTTCTATTGCTGTGGGCTTAACACCTGAGATGCTACCAATGATTGTAACTGCAAATTTGGCAAAAGGAGCAGTAAGCATGAGCAAAAGAAAAGTGATTGTGAAACGGCTAAATGCCATTCAGAATTTAGGTGCTATGGATATTTTATGTACTGATAAAACCGGTACACTTACAATGGATAAAATTGTGCTTACACAACATTTAAACGTACTTGGCGACCATGATGATGAGGTATTAAAATGGGCATACCTAAACAGTTATCACCAAACAGGATTAAAAAATTTATTAGATATAGCCGTTTTAGAACATAGTGAGTTACATAACTATATTAAAGTTGAGGAAGATTTTAAAAAAGTGGATGAAATTCCTTTCGACTTTCAGAGAAGAAGAATGAGTGTGATACTGGAAATGAAAAACGGCAAACACTTACTGATTTGCAAAGGGGCTGTGGAGGAAATGTTGGGTATTTGCACCTACGCCTTTAACCCCGGTGAAGATAAAGAATTACATATTGAAAGTGATGCAATTGTACCAATGGACGAGGAGATGCGGAAGATTGTATTGAAAACATCTCGTAAATTAAATGAAGACGGATTAAGGGTACTATTAGTTGCAATAAAAGAATATGACGAAAGACCATTGACCTATACAATAGCCGATGAATGTAATTTAGCCTTAACCGGTTTTATTGGTTTTTTAGACCCCGCAAAACCATCTGCTAAGCCTGCAATAGAAGAATTACAGAAATTAGGCGTTTTTATAAAAGTATTGACCGGTGATAATGAAATTGTAACAAAGAAGATTTGCAAAGATATTGGCATACCGGTAAATAATATATTATTAGGTAACGACCTTGAGAAGATGAGTGATGAAGACTTACTTACTGAAATAGATGATATTTCTATTATGGCTAAGCTTAGTCCGATGCAAAAAGCAAGAGTGGTGCGCTTATTGCAAAAAAAAGGGCATACAGTTGGATTTATGGGCGATGGCATTAATGACGCTGCTGCATTGCGAGATGCTGATGTAGGAATTTCGGTTGATACTGCAGTAGATATAGCCAAAGAAAGTGCTGATATTATCTTACTTGAAAAAGATTTAATGGTATTGCGTAACGGTATTATATATGGCAGAAGAACATTTGGCAATATTATAAAGTACATAAAAATGACTGCCAGTAGCAATTTTGGCAATATGTTTAGTGTTATTGGTGCAAGTGCTTTATTACCGTTTTTACCCATGTTACCAATACAAATACTTGTGCAAAACCTACTATATGATATTTCGCAGATTTCGATACCATGGGATAATATGGATGCTGATTTTATTGAAAAGCCTCAAAAATGGAATGCAGACAGTATTAGCCGTTTTATGATGTTTATTGGGCCAATAAGTTCTATTTTCGATTATATTACGTTTGCTGTAATGTTCTTTGTTTTCAAAGCAAATTCTCCCGAACACCAAAATCTGTTTCAAAGTGGTTGGTTTATAGAAGGCCTACTTTCTCAAACATTAATAGTACACATGATACGAACTAAAAAAATACCATTTATACAATCATGGGCAACAGCACCGGTATTGGCATTAACGTCTTTAATAATGATGTTGGGTGTATTTATTCCTTTTTCACCATTTGCGGCTGCCTTAAAAATGCAAGCATTACCACTATCTTATTTCCCTTGGCTATTCGGAATATTAATTTGTTATTGTTTTTTAACCCAATTTATAAAAACATGGTTTATTAAAAAATTCAATCAATGGCTATAAATAAAAAGAATACTCATTGGATATTAATAATACTGTTATTATCAATAATAATTACGATTATAGATAGAATAGTGCGACATTAGACGTATATTTTCTTCTATTTTAAACAAGTAAAATAAAAAAATTAACTAAAAAAAATAAAATTGCTTATTTTGCATCATCATGAAAAAGACATTACTTGTTCCCGTAGATTTTACTCCCGTTTCGCATGAGGCACTTTTATTTGCTTGCGAATTATCTAAAAACCACGAAACGGAAATTGTTGCAGTGCATCTGCTCGATGATAAAATTGCCGGACAGTTTAATGCCGGAAAAAATCCTGCCTTAAAAAAAATGGCAGAGCGTATGTATGAAGAGATAATGGTTAAAACAAAAAAGGATTTAGATAATTTCCTTTCCGGATTACAAGAAATATATGGCAATATAATACACCCATTAATAGCACATGGTACAATTTATGAGGCATTTAATGATGTAGCATCTAAATACGATTCTTCACTTATTATAATGGGTACACATGGTATAGTAGGCATGCAAAATGTGTTTGGCAGTATTGCATATAAAGTTGTTGTTAGAACACCCTACCCTTTTTTAATAGTACAAGAAAAAGCTTTTAAGCCAATAAATACTATCTACTTTGTTTTTAAAGATGTAAACCAGATGGTAAACAATGCTGATGTTATAAACACGTTTACCGGCTATTTTCCGGCTAAATACATCTTTAATATACTTTCAGGAGATAATGTTTTAAGTACGGTAATTCCACCAAGCTTAAATGAAATCAGTGATAGAATTACATTAGTGCAAGAGCCTTTATTATCTAAAAATGCAATTGATTGTGCTTATGCCGCTGGCGCAGATGCTATTGGTTTATGTATAGACGAAATGGAAAATATTAACGGTGAAACTTATGGAATAACTCAAGAAAAGATTTTAGCAAATAAGTATAAGCTACCGGTACTTTGTTTACCTGTAAAGGCTTCTTTATAAATAAAATTAAGACAAAGTATATACATACTAGTTTAATAAATGATAGGTGATACAATATTATTTCATTATTATTATTTCTTAAAATTTAGTGAATTGTTTTTTATATTTACCTAATATTGCAAAAAAATACTCCATGAAGAAAATTTTATTTTTATTTATTACGCTATTTATAGGAAATCAGCTTTTAGCACAATCAACTGAAGACTATACTGTTGAACTTAGTGCTGTAACACAAACAATACCTACACCAAAAATAACACTAAACTGGAAACGTATTATTTCTGAAACACCTAAATATCATATATATAAAAAGTCAAAAACTGCTACAACTTGGGGTACACAAATTGCAGTTTTAAATGCTACAGATAGCTCTTTTGTAGATTCTTTGGTTATTATAGACTCTGCTTACGAATATCAGGTATTTGCAATGGACACACCTTCTGTTACTAATTGGAGTGCATCAGGGTATATTTATGCAGGTATAAAAAATCCGGCAATACATAATAGAGGAGCTATCATTGTTTTAGTAGATTCTACTTTTATAGATTCTTGTACTGCAAATATTACAAAGCTTATGAATGACCTTAGTGGAGACGGATGGCAAGTATATAGACATAACCTATCTAGAAACTTAGCCGATACATCCATTAAAAACCTTATTGTTCACGACCATACAATTGATGCAAGCATTAATTCTTTATTGATATTGGGGCATTTGGCTGTGCCCTACAGTGGTGATTTAAATCCTGACGGACACCCTAACCATTTAGGTGCTTGGCCTGCCGACCTTTATTATGGTTGCTTAACCGGCTGGACTGATACATATATTTTAGATACAGGTGCAGGATATATTGCTAATCGCAATATGCCAGGTGATGGTAAATGGGACCAAACAATAATTCCTTCTTTTACAGTGCTGCAAATAGGTCGTATAGATGTAAGTAATATGCCATCTTTCGGGCGTACCGAAGTACAAATGATGAACACTTATCTGCAAAAAGACCATACCTACAAAATGGACTCTTTAAACGTGCATCATAGAGCATTAATAAGTGATAACTTCGGTGCTTTTGGCGGAGAAGCTTTTGCTGCAAACGGGTGGAGGAACTTTGCACCATTGGTTAGCAAAGACAGTGTACAATCAATTCCGTTTATTGCATCTCTTGCCGATTCCTCTTTTCAATGGGCTTATGGCTGTGGTGGCGGTTCTTTTAACAGTGCCGGTGGAATAGGCGCTACTACCGACTTTGCTGCAAATGCAGAAAATGGAATTTTTACTATGTTATTCGGGAGCTATTTTGGTGATTGGAATGTACAGGATAATTTTTTGAGAGCACCTTTATGTGCAAACCCACCTGCACTTACAAATTGCTGGGCAGGCAGACCCAACTGGTATTTTCATCACATGGCATTGGGCGAAAGCATTGGCTACAGTACTAAACTTACACAAAATAATAATGCTATGCTTTATAGTAGATTCGATACTGCATCGGGTTATGCATTTGCCTCGGGCTATGGTGCTGCATTTGTACATGTAGCTTTAATGGGCGACCCAAGCCTTAGAACCGATTATATTAAACAGGCATCAAACCTAACTATTACTCATGGTTTACATAACGGTGCATCTCTTACTTGGGCAGCCTCGCCTGATATTGCTGTAATTGGTTATTATGTATATCGTGCAGATAGCATTTATGGATACTACAAACGATTGTCTAACATGCTTTCCGTAACAAACTTTCATGATACTGTGGGCACGAATGGATTAAAATATTACATGGTTCGCCCTGTAAAATTGCAAAGCACACCATCGGGCAATTATTATAATTTAGGTATTGGCATTACAGATACTGCAACTATTAGTTTTCCACATGTTTATGTAACAAATATAACCAATGTACAAAATGAATTAAGCATAAATGTTTTTCCTAATCCGGCAAAAAACCTACTTCAATTATCCATAAGCAGCAGCAATGAATGTACAGCAATTATTTGTATTGTAAATAGTATTGGTGAAACCTATTATCCTACTTCTAAACAATTAAAATCAGGCATTAATCAATACTCATTAAATATCTCCAGCATCGCTTCCGGTATGTATCAAGTTGTAGTTAGTACCGGCACTAAAAAGATAGTTAGTAAGTGGATAAAAGAATAGATTTATATAAATAATCCCCACAGACTTGATTGTTGTTGAGGCTGTGGGGATTGTAATAATAAAATATTAATTTATTGTCTTATTACAAAAAATCGGACAATAAATAATTACATATTTTACTTAATATTCAACTGCCTGTCAGTGCTTTGTCTTTCAACCATCCAACCCGGATATTCTTTGTTTAATGCACTAATGTCATTTAGTTGCTTTAATTCTTCTTGGTTTAATAATAGGTTGGTAGAATGGATATTATCTGTAAGTTGTTGTACATTTTTTGCACCTATAAGAGTACTTGTTACACCGGCTTGATGGCGAACCCATGCCAATGCAATCTGTGCTACAGTTGCTTCATGTGCTTTAGCTATACCGGCTAATACATCTATAATATCATAAGCTTTTGCTTTATTTATAGGCGGGAAATCGAAATTATCTCTCCTGCTGTCTCCTGCTTTTTCATTGTTACGAGTAAATTTTCCAGTCATAAAACCACCTGCCAACGGACTCCATGGCATTATAGCTAATTTTTGGTCTAAAGCCATTGGCACAATTTCACGCTCAATATCTCTGCCTGCAATAGAATAAAAATATTGTAATCCTTCAAATTTATGCCATCCGTTTTTGTCTGCTATACCTTGTGCTTTCATCACCATCCAAGCAGGCCAATTACATACTGCTATATAACGTACTTTTCCGGTGTTCACAATATCATTAAGTGCTCGCATTGTTTGTTCTATGGGTGTGTATAAATCTAAACCATGCACATAAAGAATATCAATATGGTCCATTTGTAAGCGTTCCAGACTTGCATCTACAGATTGAAAAATGTGGTAACGAGATAAACCAAGATTATTTATACTCTCGCTCATTCTGCCTCTAACTTTAGTGGCAATTACTAAATCGTTGCGATTAACACCTAATTCCTTAATGCTGATACCAAGCAACCTTTCCGATTCGCCATAAGAGTAAATATTTGCAGTGTCTATAAAATTGATACCACCACTTATAGTTTCTTTTATTAATTTATTTACTTCTTCTTGTTGCAAAGAACCTATTGCTTTCCAATATCCTTCACCACCAAAAGTCATAGTTCCAAAACAAAGCTCAGAAACAACTAAACCGGTATTGCCAAAATAATTATATTTCATGATGTATATTTTTTTTATACCGCAAAAGTAATGTGTATTTTCGTAGGCAACTATAAGTATTGATTATGAAAAGATAGACTAAATTTGCATTATTATATATTAAAAGTAATTAATGGGCTCGAAATCAGTTTAAAACCTTTAGTTTTTAAAATTTTCAATTTCTATAACACACTTATCTTCAATACTTTAAAAAAATAAAAAAATAAAAAATAAAATAGCAATTATTGGTGCAGGTGCAGCAGGATGTTTTGCGGCAGCAAATATTTTATATAATCAAAATATTGAGGTCTCATTATTTGAAAAAACCGGTAAGGTTATGCAAAAAATTAAAGCATCTGGTGGCGGCAGGTGTAATGTAACCAATGCCATTACAGATGTTACAGAACTAATAAAAAAATATCCACGTGGTGGTAATTTTCTTCGTAAGTCATTATTTAATTTCAATACCAGCGATACAATCAAATGGTTTCAAGAACGGAGTGTAAATTTAAAAACAGAAGCCGATGGCAGAGTTTTTCCTGTTTCAGATGATTCTCAAACCATTATAGATTGTATTTGGAAAGAAATGATATTAAATAAAGTATCTGTTTTTTATCATAAATCGCTTATTAAAATAAATAAAACCAACAATGTATTTGAACTTGTTTTTAATGACAATACAATTCAATATGCCGATGTTGTGTTGCTTACATGCGGCGGTTTCCCAAAACAAGAACAGTATAAATGGCTTATAGATTGCGGACATACTATACAGAACCCAGTGCCTTCTCTGTTTACTTTTAATATACCTAACAATACTATTACCCAACTTATGGGAGTAAGTTTGCCCGATGTAACCGTAAAAATAACAGGTACTAAATTTGTGCAAACCGGACCAATATTAATTACTCATTGGGGTGTAAGTGGACCTGTCGTTTTAAAATTATCAGCATTTGCTGCAAGGGAATTGAATAATAAAAACTATGAATTTGACATTAGTATTAATTGGTTGAATGATATTACCGAAACTGATTTAAAAAATCAATTCTTTGAAATCAGAAAAATAGATGGCAAAAGCTTTTTGTGTAGTAAAAATCCTTTCGGATTGCCCAAAAGACTATGGGAATTTTTATTGCATAAAGCTTGCATAAAAGAAGAAACAAGATGGGGTGAATTACCCGCAAAAGAACAAAATAGACTTATTATAAATTTATTGCAAGATACCTATTCAGTTAAAGGCAAAACAACTTTTAAAGAAGAATTTGTAACAGCAGGTGGTATAAATTTAAAAGAAATTGACGCCAATAATATGCAAAGCAAAATAGTTTCAGGTCTATTTTTTGGTGGCGAAATTATGGATGTAGACGGCATTACAGGTGGTTTCAATTTTCAACATGCATGGAGTAGTGCCTATATAGCTGCTAAAGGCATAATAGAATATTTACAATTATAAACACATACAAACTAATACATAATGAATATATCATTAATAGGTTATGGTAAAATGGGGCAAACAATAGAAAGAATAGCCATAGAACGCGGGCATACTATTGTTTTGAAAATAACAAGTAAAAATGTAGATGAATTTAATTTAGCTTCATTAAAAAATACAGATGTTGCCATAGAGTTTTCTAAGCCGGAAGCTGCGTTTGCAAATGTATTAAAATGCTTAGATGCCAGCGTGAATGTGGTTTGCGGTACAACAGGCTGGAATAAAGAGCTACCCATTGCAGAGCAAAAAGCGATTGAAAATAAATGTGCTTTTTTGCAGGCTTCTAATTTCAGCATTGGAGTAAATCTGTTTTTTGAAATAAATAAACAGCTTGCTCATCTAATGAAAAAACATTTGGAATATGATGTTTCAATTGAAGAAACACATCATGTTCATAAAAAAGACGCACCAAGTGGCACTGCCATTACACTTGCAGAACAGATTATACATAATATGTCTATTAAAAAAAATTGGCATCTGGGCTACAATGAAGATAAAAATAGTGTACCTATTTTAGCACGTAGAACTGACAATGTTCCCGGTACACATACAGTAAAATACACATCGGCAATAGATGACATAGAAATAATACATACAGCACATAATAGAGATGGCTTTGCATTAGGGGCTGTTCTTGCTGCCGAATTTATAAAAGATAAACAGGGTGTGTTTACAATGAAAGATATTTTGGGTATCTAATACTTACTTCTGCAACTTATTGCATTTTTCAATAATTATATTACTTTTGCTATAAATAAAATATCTATGAAAAAAATAATTTTTCCTGTTTTATCATTTTTCGTACTAATGGCTGCAATGCCATCTTGTAAAGAAGGTGCTGATATTGATATGGCACAAATACATAAAGTTGAGGACAGTTTAGAGAAATTTATTCCTTTAGTTCGTCCTTGTACTGTTAATGTAAGAACGGTAGAACAAGAAGAATTGGTTGTTACTATTGGTAGTCCTTTATTGTTTCAAACTAGCCCACAAGCAAAGCAAGAGGTAGCGGTAAGAATTGCAGCTATGGCTTTGCAGGTTTTTGGAACTGACAATAGATTGAAAAGCGGTAAATTAGTAATATCAAATGACAGCCGTAATCAAGAGGTTTCTCCCAAAGATGGTATTATTACCGATATGAAAATAGATAGTCTGAAGAAATCTATGGCTAAAAAATAATAAGTTGTTTGGGTTAATCTGCATTTAAAATTGTTTTTGTTGCAATATTTTTTTTGACTCCCAACTAAATAAAAAATAGATCTGTCTTGTAAAGTACTTGGTTTGTTTTTTAGTTTATTTAACAAAAAAAATATTTATGAGACAATTTAATTTTTTTAAAATTTTTGCTACAGTTTGTGTTTTGATTCTTGGTAATCAACAAATAAATGCACAATTAGTAAACTGTAATGTATTTCTACAAGGGCAATTTGTAGAGGTAGGTGTAAACTGGAACGGTGCTTATGGCACCAGTACCGCTGCACCAAGTACCTATCACCCTTCGGGTGCATCTCAGGTAACAAATTCTGCTGCATGTGGCTACACTTTGTGTCCGTTGCATACAGGAATAGGTTTTGTTGTAGATGCAGGTATGGATGGTTGGGCAGTTGGAACACCTGCTTTTTACGGTGATTATTTTATGCCCGGTGTTCCTCAAGAAGGTTGGAGCATACAATCTAATGGCAAACAAGCAAATGCTTGGAACGAAAGTGCCCAAGACAGTGCAGCTAATTATTCTGTATTTACGTATCCTGATTACGTTTTAGATAGTGCAATAATAGTAACCACCTATTGGTACGACAGTGCACTTCATGTTTGGGATACACTTACTAATTTTGGATATGATACTATAATTCATCACGATACTACCTACTATATTCATGGTGCTAATATAGGCTACGATACGGTGGGCAGTAGCTTGGTAGGTACTTGGCAAGGTATGTTCGACAGTATTGCTATTACACAGGTAACAACACTAAATATGGATTCTTTGTTTTTCGGCATACAAGTTACAATGACCAACTTAGGAAGCACACCAAGAGAAAATGTTTATTATTTACGTACCGTTGACCCTGATAATGACCAAGTGCAATCCGGAGTATTTAGTACAATAAATAAAATTGAATACCAATTACCAAATATTTCCGGTTTAACCGTAGTATCGGCAAGGGGTACTGTTTATCATGATGCTTACCTTGCTTTAGGTACTACCGACCCGCGTGCAAAATGTTTTATAAATAAAATGGGCTTAACTCCCGATTCAGGTAAAATTTCGAGTATGTATGCAGGTGATACTACCGCTTATATTTATGGTTCAGGTGCTACTGATACTGCAGATGTAGCTATTAATCTTGCATTTAATATTGGACATTTGGCTTCTGTAGATACCTTAGGTGCTTCGCATAGTGCAGTAAGAACAGCAAGCGGCACAATACCACCCAACAGAGCAATAATAAATTATGCATATAACTTTAACGGTGGTAGGGTTTCTTCAGGTACACTAAACAGTACTATTATTAGTGCAAATGACATTAAAGTTTATCCTAATCCTGTACGAAATACAATTAGTATATCTGGTTTAACAACATCAGACGCTGTAACCATTTACAATATGATGGGCGAAAAAATAAATACTTATAATATTACAAGCAATAGCATAAATACTTTTGATATTAATACATTACCTACCGGTAATTATTTAGTGCAGATTATGGATGCAAATAGTACTATTAAATACAGAACAGTTATTCAAAAAATGTAGTCTAAACTAATTTAATAAAAACAAAAAATCCATCTAATAAAATAGGTGGATTTTTTGTATAACCAAGCTGGGTCCTTAATAACACCACCTTCAAAAAATGTTCTTGTCATTATTCTCAATTAAAACTCTAAGGGTTGAACAATGTTCAAACTTTTTCCTAAAATATTTGATTGCTTTGCATAAACTTTTGGGTAATTCTATTTGAAAATTGAGTACAAGGGTTAATTACAGAGAGTCGTTAGAAACGTCGAAGAGGTATCCTTCTAAAAACTAGAGGGAGAAAGAACCACTCTAAAACCGAAATTCCCATGCCAAGCTGCGCAATCATCGCCACGAGTGGTAACACGGCTATACTCAGGTCGTTGTGCCCAGCTTCCTCCTCGCATTACATGACCTTCTCCTATTGCCAGACCTTGTGCATTAACTCTGGGTATGTTGGGAATATAATTGTATATATCTATTTCCTGACTTTTAGCATCGTACTCAGCATAACGATCGTTACACCACTCAACTACGTTGCCGGTCATATCATATATTCCTATTTCATTAGGCTGCTTGGTTCCCACAGGGTGAGTGGTATGGTTACTATTTTTAGCATACCATGCCACTGTATTTATGTCATCGCCACCTGCATAAACATAGCCATGCGTTTTTTTGCCGCTACTTGCTGCAAACTCCCACTCTGCTTCCGTTGGCAATCTATAATGTTTTCCGGTAAGTGAATCTAACTTTTTTAAGTAATCCTGTACCTCATTCCATTTCACATTATCAACCGGGCAGTTATCGCAGTCTTTGTTTACAGAAGGATTGTTGCCCATAACCGCCTTCCATTGGGCATTGGTTATTTCATACTTGCTCATCTTAAAACTACTCAGTGTAACCTGGTGCACTGGTTTTGCATCGTACTCATCTTTGTTCTTGTTGCCCATTGCAAAGCTACCACCTTCAACTGAAACCATTTCAGGTTCATAACTTTTGGTACTATTTTTAGTGAAAGATGCTAATATTAATGCCATTGGTAATACAATTGCTGAAATATAAGAAATCCCTTTTTTCATTATGTAAAGTTATTGATTATTTGTAATTATTTACCACCACGAAAGTGTTAATTATGCATCAATCAATACTTTGCCTTTAATAGCCTGCACAAACCAAGAGAATTCTCTGTAAGAGAGTGTAAGTACACTATGAAAAAAGAAGAGAGTTGTTGCCAAAACACATAAATGGCGGAAAATCAGTCATTTATGTGTGTACAAAGACTGGGGGCTGTACAATGCTCGAACTATTTCCTTAAAGATTTGATTGCTTTGTATGAACTTTTGAGCAATTTGACAAAATCTTATAGTAGGCATCGTTGAACAATAGCTCAAACAGTTTTAGACTTAAAAAACAAACATTTCATATCGTATTCATCTTTTACCGCAATTCGTTATCCATTCGTCTCTAATATTGATTTTTAAAGTTCATTGGGATTAATGAAATGTAAACCTTGAATATTTTTGAAATCAGAAGTATTTCCAGAGATAAGAATTAGATTTTTACAAAGTGCTGTGGATGCAATAATTGCGTCAGGTAATTTTGTTTTATAATTCTGTCTAATTTCAATTGTAGAATTAACCAAATCTACATTTACTGAATGAATATTACAAATTGATACAAATTTCTGAAGAAGAGCATATTCTTGTTTGGAAATATTTTTTGATGCGAACAATTCAATTTGGGTAATTATCGAAATTTCCGGTTTAATGTTCAATAACAAATTTTTGCATTCTAAATTTAGCTTTCCATTACAAAAATCAATAATTACATTACTGTCTATTAAATATCTCTTTCCCATTCATTACGCATTTGTTTTACATTTTCTTGAAGTTTAGTTGCAGTTGCATCAGATATTGTATTCCAAAAATCAATCATTTTAAGCTCTCTTACAGGTTTATTTTCCAATTCATCTATTGGCAAATAGGATATTTCAATTGTTTTTCCAACATATTCTAAAGGTATAGAAATATGCACATCAGTATTTGTGGGGGTAACTATTGTGCGAATCATTTTACGAAGTTACGAGTTTTATTTAGCTTTTATTACAACAAGCATTTCTCCCAATTGGTATGTTTACAACATTACTAATTCATACAGATAAATTCATGCAGTTTCAATGTTCAAACCAATCAAAATCTATTCTATTAAGACTTTCTTCAGAAATATACAAAATAACGGTTCAAACTTTTTCCTCAAAGATTTGATTGCTTTGCACGAGGTTTTCACTGCCCAATCCTCTTTTATCCTTTATCCAAATATTCGTACATTTGTAAAAAAATAGGATTATGCTTGCAGAGCAAAAAAAATTGCATTTAATCGAAAAAATTCT
>CAIWXG010000172.1 GCA_903916555.1 uncultured Bacteroidota bacterium | reverse complement strand
TATTAGAGTGTGGTTGTACAGTAAAACACCAAAAAGGCGTAAATTTGGAATCCTTTTCTATACAAAAGAGATTTAGTCAATTGTGATTATGAATATAAACAAAATGATAGAACAAGCAAAAAACAACCTTCTTTCTGATGATTGGGATGTTCAATTGAAAGCGAGTAGCGTATTGAGTGAGAATTGCACTAAAGAAATTTTTGATTTTTTGATTGCTTTACTTGAATCAAAAGATCATGGTATAAAAAACATTGTAGCTCTTACTTTACGGGATATAGGTGATAGTAATGCCGTTGACCCTTTAATGGTTGCAATTTGTTATAAAGAAAATTTTAACTTTAATGGAACCTTGGTATATGCATTACAAACATTGGATTGTAGCCAAAAATTAAAAGAATTATTTGAAATTATGTTTTATCAAGGATACGAACCAGCTTTAATGGCAAGCATGATATTGGATGAGCAAGTATTTGAGTTTACAAAACAAAACATTTTAGATATTTTGGTGGAATGGGAGGATATAAAAATAAACAACGAAAAATGTCCCATGTATGAAGATAAAAAGGAAATGATTCAGCGTGATATTGATGGTTTTGCCAGTTATTTGCAATAATAGTGAATAAAATGTTTTTTTGTGCCTTTGTTGGGTGTTATAATGTACTATAACATTCTAATATACTAAAACAGGTTGTCAAACTTAATCAACTTTTGGGGGTATAGAAGCCCTTATTATTGATAATTATAAATTTATGTCGAAAACAGGAAGAAAAATTGCTCAAAATGGGTCGACATTCCGCTTTTCGCGGAATCCCAACATGGTTAGTAATTGGCTTTACTGACTTGATATTTTACTACTGCTTGTAAGTTCTCAGGATTCTGCAAAATGCTAATACTTAGCAAACAACATCATAATCAATATAGCTATGTATTTGTATCTTTCCTATTTTGCAAATATAGTAGGCGTTAAACTCGGCAGTGTGAAATTATCATCCTATTTTTTAAATTATTGCGTGTGAAAAGTTCTATGTATATTTGTAGCAAAAATGATTATGCTGGAAGTATGTCGATTCTATGGTATAATTATCAGAATGTTTTTCCGCGATCACTTACCACCTCATTTTCACGTTGAGTGTGCTGAATATAAAGCGAAAATTAATATTATTGATGGGGAAATAATTGATGGCTCATTACCAAGTAAAACATTAAGATTAGTGCAAGCTTGGGTAGAAATACATAGAGATGAACTGTTAATAAATTACGAACAATCGCTTAAAGACGGTGGTATTATTTCAAGGATAGAACCATTAAAATAGAATTTTAATATGCATATTATTAACTCAATTATTGATATAAAACCTTATACTATAACAGTAATCTTTGACAATAAGGAGCAAAGAAAAATAAATTTTGTACCAATTTTGTCTGATTTTCCTGTTTTAAAAAAACCGGATGTTTTTATTTCAGCTACGCTAGATGATTATCCAACGTTAAAATGGGAAGGTCTTGCAAAAATGAAAGAACTTGACGGAACCATTGTGCCTGCCCCGCTTGACTTTTCTCCTGATACACTCTATGAAATGAGCGAAAAAGTTTGACCTGCCTGCCAGAAAGTACTAAATAGGATTTATGTATAAGTGATAAAGAGAAACATGCTATGAACAAGAATTGCATGTTTCTCTATGATGCAAATGCAGATGAGTGAGGGGATGTGTTAAAAAAGATGTTATAGTTAAAATTTCTAAATTATTTTGATTTTATTGCTTTCATCTGGTTTGTGATGTTCATCATTTCCAATTTTAAATTATCTATAATCTTTTGGTCTTTACTTAATTGTTGTTCTCTTTCTCCTTGAGTCCTACCTAAATGAAATTGAACAGCTTTGTTTTTCCTGTCTTGAAGAACAGTTAATTTGGCATTATCTTCAAACAGTAGTTTCTGAAGCACAATATATTGATTTTCTAAGTTTTGCATTTGATTTTTGTCTTCGTATTTTTTTGTTACTGAATTAGCAATTGAATCATCATGTCTTTTTTGAGAATTCTTAATTGCTTCTTCATTACTCTTAATAGTAGCAATCGAATCTTCTTTTGCCTTTAATTTTTGCATAACTTCATTTTCAATAGCAACTTTTTCTTGTGCACTTTGCCCACAAGAAAGAATTGATAATACAAAACAAATGTAAAGAAGTGTTGGTCTCATTATTGTAATACTTTTGTTAAAGATAAGCTTTTTTTAAGTAACAAAACATTTTACTTTATAATACCCTTTACCCTTTGTAGGTGTTTTCACCAATATACAACACTATAAAGTAAAAAAATGCAATATTTATAAAAACAAGCTATATGTTGGTTAAAGGACTAAAATATATCCCTTCTTAAAAGGCATTAACCCCGATAATGCTAAATTTAGCTGTTACCATAAATATAGATTTCACAATGGCAGTATTCTTTCAATTCGGAATAATTTTATAAATTGTATTATCTTTGTAATATGCAACATTATCAGTTTATAGCACAAATAGAACGAGACAAAGAAGCAGGTGTATATGTCGCTTATGTACCTTCTTTGCCGGGTGCTCATACGCAAGCTACAAGCCTCGACCAATTAAATATAAATCTTAAAGAAGTAATTGAACTGTGTTTGGAAGAATTAACAGAAGAAGAATTAGATACCTTGCCTGAATACATAGGAGTACAGCAAATGAATTGAAAAACAGGTGCTTAACCCCCAAACAGATTTCTCTTTTTCATATTTTTCCTATCTCACTTAAATCCTCTCTAACAACTCCATACCTTTTTGCTTGGCTATAGAATTGGCGAGGGCTTTGCCACCTTCACTAAATTGCCAATAAAAAAGATGTTTTATTGGGTGGATTTGGCAGATGGTATCTAATGCTTCTAAAGCCACTTTTTTAGCAAGGCCCTTACCTTGAAACTCGGTGAGAACTGTTGCAGAACAGAGATAAACACAATCGTACTCAATGCCCAAAGGGGTATCTTTCAGCAATTGGTTCTCTGATATTTCTCTGCTTATAAACCGATACATGAGTTCTTTTGTGGTAGGTATCAATAATATCCAAACTATTGGGCCGTCCTCATTTGCTAATTCCGATAAGGTAGAAGGGTGAATAGCCAATAACTTTTCTCTGTCTTCTTCTGTAACACTAATCTGGTCAGGGTCATTTTTGGTGTCAAAAAATGCGGTAACTAAATCAAGCATCTTCTCGAAATTGTTGGACATATTGCTAATTTTAAAACAAAAAATATGAGAATAAAACAAAGTTTCCTTATTGTGCAAAAATGAACCTTAGCGTTACACCTCCTTTGGCAGTAGTTGTAGGGTAGGCATTAGATACATAAGGAATAGACTGAGACCTGTCGTAAAAGAAATGTAATGTAAGTTTCTGATTTACAGAATAATCTACCGATGGCCTGATAGTAATTACCTGCTGCCCTCTTGATACCACACTTACATTGTTGGCAAGAAAAGTATTGCTGTTTTTATCATCTCTGAAACCAATATCTATTTTTGCTATCAGTTCATTTTTTAGTTTTCTTACACCGGCTACCGGGAATGGTAACTTTATGCCTTTTTTCCTAAAACCCATACCTATTACATACTCTGTACTTGTATTTTCACTTACTTGGTAATCAATTAAACTAAGACTTTCCATTTTAGATTTCTTAATCTCGAACTTAGCAGTAAGATGGTTTTTAAAAGCAGCATCGAAACCAATTAATGGATTTAATTGTTGTGAAATGGTAACATTCGGTACTTGAAAATACGGTACATAATTATGAGAGTTAGAATCTATAAACGATGGGAAGCCTAAACCATACAAGTCGGTAAACATTAAATTAGATGTAAAACCATTCATATTCATAGTACCTGTATAGCCATTTTTAATAATAAAACTGGAGAATATATCGCTAAAAAACGGTAATTTATTTAATCCGTTATAGGTAAACACCCAATTAGGTGTAGGGATAAAATATTTAAACGGATTGTTAGATACTGTATTATGTGTATAGTCTATTAAGGGTGCTGTTGCAGCATTGTTGCCTGAATAAGCTGCTATAAAAGAAGGTATAAGAACATCTTGAGAGAACTCTGTATAACCTTTTGCATAACTAGGATTTGTGGGGTCGGGCAAACCATTGGTATAAGGGTTACTTGCACCCAATCTTTTTGATATGATTTGTCTGTTTGATAAAAATAGATTATATATAGCAGAATTTACACCTGAGTTAGGGAACATACTATGCAGCGAGAGGAAGGATATGTTAAAAGAGCCTGTTTCATAAGGATTAAAGTGATTAAACACACCCGAACCGGTATCGGCAAATAATTCACTATGCGACTTGCTAAAGGTTTTTGTTAGTGTAAGGTCTAATTTTATTTCTTTTATAGGCTGAAAAGTAGCTGTTCCCGATAAATTAGTAGAGAATGTTTGCTGAAACTGGGCATTAAATAAGGAATCTCGACTTAATTTGCCGTCATTAGCCATTTTAGCGAGCCAAGCTGCATTGGGTTGATACCCATATACAAAGTCGTAACCCGGCTGCATGTTGCTGGTGTTTATACCCATAATTTTAGTACTGTCCATATAACCGGGCAAAGTAGTACCAGCTGTTTGTGAGTAATTTACAGTTACATGCGTAAGCGAAGTTAATATATGTCCTGCAAATCGTTCTAATCCATTTAGTTCCGGTAATTTGGCTCTTCTGGCTTTGCGGGCAGCTTTTCTTTTTGCTTTGGCAAGTGCTTTTTCGGCACGCGCTTTGGCGTCATCAACAGAATCCATTATTTCTACTAAGGAATCTAATTGGGTGTTAGATAAGGTTGATAAATTGATATTAGGGAAAAGCACTTTAAGATTACTGCTGGTAGCCGTATTGTTATTGCCCTTATTGTTACCACCACCGGTTGTATTGTTGCCGGTTTGTGTGCCGGTTGCATTGTTTCCATTGTCTCCCTTGCCACCTGCTACATTATTACCTCCATTTGCTCCGCTTGCATTATTACCCCCACCTGTATTACCACTATTACCGCCCGTCCCATTTCCATTACCCCCACCTGCATTACCGCCACCACTTGCACCCCCACCGCCATTAGCGTTGCTATTACCTTGATTGCCACCATTGCCTCCGCCCGGGTCTGTATTGCCATTACCACCGGGCAACACAGGGGCAGGGCTTTTATTATTACCCATAGCACCCGATTTTGCTCCGGGCTTATCGTTTATATTCCCGGCTTGTTTAATACCGGTTTGATTTTGAGCTGATGTTTTAGTGTTTAATGCCCGCATCCATCTCCATTTATTATACAATGTTGACATGTTTAAATCGCCTACAATCGTTTTAGTTTGGGTATTACCTATTGTATTCCCCAAATCATAAGCAACAGGTGCAGCACCCGTCCAAGAGTAATTGGCTGCATAGCTTAGTCTGCAAGTCATCCAATCGGTTATCGGTAACTTAGATAAGGGTACATTATAAGAGCTATTAAATGTTTGCCGGTAAGACGTGTTATGCCCGAATGTTAATATTCTTTGCCACAAAGAGTCTTCTTTTTGCTTTGTATTTATTCGTCCATAAGGTTCATCTACACGAGAAATATTAGTAGCCGTGTAATCGCAGGATAAGGATTTAGTAAGCTCCCATCTTACCGTATATACCCTTGTCCAATTAAAACTTTTATAAAACGTGGTGGGTATTTGATAACCGCTGCCATCATTAATATTACGAATTTGTGTTTGCTGCACCACCCTATTAAGGTCGTTTCGCATGGTATAGGTAGTAGGTACTGGGGTAATATTAAAATCTTTAATCAGTCCAAACCACTTCGATTTAGATTTTATAATTGATTTGAAAGGTTCTATTGGTTTTATTTTTAAATTATAAGCATACCCAACACCCAATTTAGTAGTTGTAAGTAAATCTTCTGATACGGTAGGGTTATGCTTAAACTGATTATTGTAAGAGACTGAAAAATCAAAATTCTTTATGCTCCAAGGTGTTCTGAATTTCTTTGCAGCATTGGCAGTATTACCTGTAATACGTACATTGGTAAGATTAACAGAGGCTATAGACGTAAAATCTTGTGCTACGGAATTGATGGAATCTCTTTTTTTAGCAGATTTTGCCGCGTTTAATTCATCGGTAAGTAAATAGTCTTGGTTATAGGGGTCGTATTTGGGGGTACTTACATTTTGGGTATAACCTACATATAAAGGCAATTGTACGCCCCATGTTTTGGGTAGTAATTTGCCTAAACTTAAATTTGTAGAAGTATTATATTGGTAATAATCATCTTGCGAGCGTTGGTTTATCTTTTGGTCTATGGTTCCGTAGCCGGCAGAGTGCCAACTACCAGATAGATTATAATTACCAAGGTCTGCCAATTGCACATTCATTTTACCGGCAGCAGCATAACTGGCATGGTCATTCATACCTGCCATTCTTAACTCATCAAACCATGCCTCTATACATTTAGGTTGTCCATCGTCTCCGGGTGTTCTGTTTGTTTTCTTCGGGTTCATTAACCCTAACATAATGTTTTTTGCCCCACCTATATTCGGACTACCTACTACTACTATGGTATTACCCTTGGCATCGGTGGTATAATAGGGTACATTAAACGGAATATTAAGTGCATCTCTTTGTTTTTTTGCATTTACAAGGTCTTGCAAAACAATATCTACCTCGTTAGATGCCGGCCAAATAGCATCGGTATTTAAAGCACTAACTCCCGGAGGCGTAATAGTTAGCGGCATTCTATATTCATAGTAGTTATTGGTAAAGTCGCTTCCTAATCTAATTATGGCATCTACATCGGCATTATTTATGGGTTGTTGCCCCACTTGCGATTCTGCATGTATAAACATTCTTAAATAGGTAAATTGACGCATGTCTAAATTTACTTCTTTAAATACAGCTCTCGCATCACCATCTTGTAATGCACATGCTTTTAGCGAAAGAGCCTGCTCGTTTAATTGTATTGTTTGCCCGCTTGATACCGATGTAAGCTGCCTTGAAACACCGGGAGGAATAACATAAGGTATAGGTGTACGTTGTCCGTTTTCTTCTATACTTACCGATGTAACAGAGAATTCAGTTAATCCCTGATTTTGTTGCGGCACGTTTTCGCCCGGTGCCAATAAAGAATAATTATAAGTACGCCATTGATTACGACCTAATTCTAAAGAAGCAAAACGCATAATTACACTGTCTTGCCAGCCACTCATAAACAGTCTCATAAACCGGATAGATCTGAAATCAGATATACCGCCAATTACATGGTCATAATTATGAATAGGAATTTTAAACTGATACCATTTTTCTTGTTCTATTTTCCCGTTGGGCAATTTTACACTGCTATTTTGAATATTTATTATATTATTTGTTCCCACACTCATATTAGGATGTAGATCTACTCTATATTGAAAATAGCTTTCTGCTTCATTAAGTGTATTATCTCTATTTATATCTTCCGATTCCGGTATCGTTGTTTCTGATGTTGCATAAGCTGCATTTGGGTCTGTAACAGGCGAATTACCCTGTGGATTGTTATATTTTTTATATCTTAGTAATATGCTACTGCCATTACCATTATTAGACGAATCAAATTGCGAGCCTCTATAATACTTGTAGTTATCATTACATGGGTCGGAATACACGGCAGCATAAGCAGCCGGATTCAATTTTGATTTCAAAGAATTTAAATAGGGTAAAAATTTGGTACGTTCGCAAAGCATACCCGGTGCAAGTGCAGAATCGGGCAAGCCGTCATAACCCACATCTTGTAAATTTCTGGTTGTTACATCATTATCAAATGCACGGGTTATTTGTTGTTCAAACTTAGGCACATAACCCCATGCGGTGGTATCTAATTTTGTACCATCAAATGGGGCAGGAATACCGTTTTCAAAAAACAATCTTGAGTCTTTCAGAATATCTTCAGATACATCTCCTAAATTCAAAAATAAAGAACCGCCATTAGAATTAGGATTGTTAATAAAGGGGTCCATTACCCAAAACTGAATAAATTCCACATTTGATGCCTCAAAATCCGTGTTGTCAATTGGTCGCATAATACCACCCCATCTGCTTGCGGGGTTTATAAGGGTATTATCATTATTAATATTTACATTATCAAAATTATAAGCACCCTTTTCTCTCGGATAATAAGCCAAATCGAAAGTACTTAGAGACCCCTGTAATGAAGCGGTTTGCTGATTGGGGAATACTTCCGGAATTTGAACTAAACGAATATAGTGTTGATTAGAATCATCTTTAACATAATTGGGTACCGAAGAACCCGGGTCAACCAAAGTAGGCTCAATAGTGTACCATGCAAGCCGTGCTCTATTAATACCATATTTAAGTTCATCGTCAAATGCTGCTTCCGGAAACAAAGTAACACCATGTTTATCTACTGCACCACGCGGTGTAGAAGACATTGACCAAGCTATTGAGGGGAATTTTAAATCGTAACTACTGGTAGTTCCTTCAAAATTATCTATATATATAGAACCTTCGGGGTCTAATGCATCTATTTGTTTCGGGTGATTGGGTAATAAACCTGCTACTTCTAAAGATGTATTTAAAAATGAAGTTGCTGTGGTTGCATAAATAGGTAATTTATCTAATAATCGTGTTAAGCCGGGTACTTCTTTTTGATAGTTTGCATCTAAACCTATTACTGTATTTTTAATAGGGTCTTCGCCATAAGTAACTTGTTGGGTAAACGGGCGTTCGTTTAACCTCATTAAAGTACCACCTAAAGTTAGATTACGGTTAACATAATAATCGAACCTTGCACCCATAAAATTTTGTTGCTGGAAACCGAAAGTAGAGTTATCCTCGTATTGTATATTAATTGGCACACCGGAATTGAGGATGCCGGAATTTAATATTTTTACTCTGCCTAAAGAATAATCAATAGAATAATCGGTATTCTCTGTTAGTTTAGTGCCTCCTGCAGTTACAGATACTGAACCGGGGGGGATATTAAAACCTCCTAAATAAATATCGGACGATGAGTTGGATTTAAAAGTTCCTTTAATTATAAAATGGTCGCTTTGTTGCGATTGTATGGCTACGGTTTTTGTAGAGTCGTATAATACCTGAAATAAATATTTTTTGGATAACTGTATTTGGTCAGGCCCTTTTGTGGCTAAAGACAAATCATTACCGAAGGGTTCTAATTCGGGAAAGATAATTTTACCCTGCTGGGTATTTATCGTAATACCATCAACAAAGTCAAAGACCCCGTCAGGGTGGGGTTCGCCCTGAGAGTTAAGACGGTCTAAATTTAATAAACTAATAAAAGGAGTACCTTCCAATTGTCCTTCAGGCATGTATCTTAATTCGCCACCACCCGGATTTTGATAAAGTACATTTAAAGTAAAATTATCTTTTGTAACACCTACACCACCCAAAGCATATATATTCTTCATCATTAAATGCCATACAGGTAATGCGGGTCTTGATGAAGTACCTTTCAATAATTTAAGAAAAAGCACTTTCGGGTTAGTAGTGTCGGGAGGTAAATCTTCGGCAAACTCACCTACCTGATATACCTTACCTTTATAGGTATAACGGAAGGCTACGCCCAATACATCATCAGAGTTCATTTGGCTATTAAGCATTATATAACCAAGCTGCGGATTAAAAGAAAATTCTGACGGTGATAATTGCCTTGCTGTTGTAGGTTCAAAATCTGTACCCTGTGTTAAACCCAAAGAAATGGCTGAATTGGTAGCCGAACTTTGTAATCTGCCATTTGGGTTTTGGACTAAATCGGTATATAATCTATTAGACCTATTATCCGGTAAGCCAGCCCTTATACCACTATTAGGGTTAGATAAAAATGGTTCATACGGATTGGCTTCACCCATATCCATAAAGCATAATACCTTACGTACACCATTAACTGCCCCTGTACGGTTGGTAACCCATACTTCTATACGGTTAAGAGTAACAGTAGAATTTATAACCGGAAAATCTTTTAAGGCTTTATCATAGTTATCATGAAAATATTGCGATAATAGGAAATCTTTGTTTTCTTCGTAATTAGTTGCTTTTATAGAAAACTGCTGTGCCTGCGCCCCACCTTGTACTGTAACACTTTTGCGTTGCGATTTTTGTTGCGAAATAACTCCTGTTACCCACAGTTTGCCAAATTGTAAAGTAGATTTTAGCCCGAATAATGATTGTACACCGCTTATTAAATTACTTTTAAGCGGGAAACTTACATTACCTGCTTCAATTTTTTTAAGCATTTCGTCCTCCTTACCACTGTAATCAAGCTTCTGCATATTTTGGTAGTCAAAGGTGGCTTTGGTATTATTGCTTATTTGTAGTTTCATCTTGTCGCCTATAGTAGCCAACAAGTTGATATTCATTTGCATGTCAAAATCAAAAACACCGTATTTCTGTGCTCTTTGCACCAATGTAGGGTTTTTAATATTTTGCCAATTACCACCAAAAGTAACGTCCACATTACCCTGTGGTTTTACCGTAATGCCGCTACCCCCAAAAATACGGTCGAACAAGCCCTCTTTATACATTTGTGGTAATTCGGGTGTTTTATTAAACGACATCATCGCATCCAGCCTTCGCTGGAAATAGGAGTCTTCATCAACAGCCCCTTTATACTTTAGGTATTCATCAAGCGTCATATAAGTAGGGTTCCTAATGAATTCGCTACCTAATTTTTCATGAAAATCATATCTGTTGGAATCAGGAAGATAATCAAAGCTTTTATTGTAATTTTTGGGGTCTTTAAGGTCTATGCTACCCGGGCGGTGGTAATCGGTATAAGGCTCACCTGTTTGGTCGTATATAGGAAACCGCAAAGAATCCTTTTTTACCTTTGGGCTGTCTATTTTTGCAGTGTCATCAGCCGCAGGCTCATAAAATGCAAAAGAAGGTCTGAAACCCCTGGCAGTAGCATTTAATAATGCTATTACAAGTGTTGCAAAAAATAAAAATTTAAATATTAATTTATTTTTTTCCTTCAATTTTTTCTCTTTATAGTTATTTTACAAGGCACGCAAAGCTTGCTTTATTAATTCTTCTACAGTTAAAGT
>CAIWXG010000171.1 GCA_903916555.1 uncultured Bacteroidota bacterium | reverse complement strand
TCTGTATGCGGATATTTTTCACTCAATGATTTTATAAAAGGAATATTGGCATGTGCTATTGCATCGGCATTTGGTACTCTACCGTTACCCCATCCATCCATAATCAGAAGCATTGCTTTTCTACTCATATTGCAAAAGTAAGAAATAAATGGCTCGGATATATAATATTCAGAATAGCAAGTAAAGATTTACATAATTAACTTTGAAAAATTTCGAACTCAATTAAATGCTTGGTCTATACCTTCTACTTCGTTTCTACTGCTTTTGTTAACCATTATAGGGTAGTCCTCTCTAAATATGTATTATTAAATAAATTATATATTCTGCATAAGTATTTTAAGGGTATTTATGCGTTTGAAACACAATCAATAAACTATAAAAAAGTGCATTTCAAACGTATTTGTGTAAAAAATATTTTATATTTGAATTTTATTTATGAAAATTATTGAATAAACAGAATATAAAATATTTCATAAATACTTCAAATTTTCTATCACACTAAGCCAAATCAATCTCCGTGTTATCTCCAATATTTAAACTTTGGCTCAAGCCGCGCACGTAAGCATCATTACCAATAATTGAAGAATTGAGTACTACTTGTTGTAACTCGGCATAAGAACCAATTATAGAATCGCGTATAATAGCAGATTCTACTTTAGTAAACTCTCCAATTGTAACATTGGGCCCAATAATTGAATGGCGAATGGTACAACCCTCGGCAATATTTACAGGTGGTATTATAACATTACCATCGTAGGCAATAGGTAATTTTTCAGGGTGGGCATCATCCATTTGCTTTAGTAAAATAGCATTTGTAGATAATAATGTTTCTTTCTTACCGCAATCGAACCAATTGTTTACTCTAAAAGCATGTAATTGTAGCCCGTCTTCAATCATGTGTTGCAGGGCGTTTGTAAAATGGTATTCCCCTTTTTCATCGGCATTAGAACTTAAATGCTTATTTAGGGCTGCATACATCATAGTAGTTTCTTTAATGTAATAGATGCCTACAATAGCCATATTAGATTTAGGTATTAATGGTTTTTCAACCATTCTGCATACCATATCTTTATCATTTAGTTCTGCTACACCAAAACTTCTTGGGTCATCAACTTTTCTTACACCTATCTGCGATACACTGCTATTAAGAACCTCTTTTACATTATAGTCACAAACAGTATCGCCTAAAACAATCATTGCCTCATCATTTTGTACGGCTTCTCGAGTAAGCCAAATAGCATGTCCTATGCCACGCCTGTCATTTTGGGTTACAAATGTGTGTTTTATATGTGGGTATGTTTTTTCTATATATGCCTGTATTTTTTCCCCTAAGTAGCCTATTACAAATACAAACTCAGTAACACCGGCATCTAATAGCTGATCTACAATAACACCTAATATCGTTTTGCCTGCAATTGGTATTAAAGCCTTGGGCTGTGTGTAAGTAATAGGTCGTAATTTAGTGCCGGCACCGGCAACAGGGATAATCGCTTTCATATACAGAAATTGAATTGTGAAATTAGTATAAAACTGCTAATTATACCTACTTAAAATAAACTTAATGTAGTTTTAACACACCTAATCTTTCACCAAAATAAACTTTATAAAAATTGGATATTATATAAAAACACATTTTTTAACTTTAGAAAATAAATTTCCAAGCAAAAAAGCAACCCCAAAAATTAATAGTAGCATTCTAAGACTTAAATAGAGATTTTATGCCGGCTGCATTTGCTTCTTTGTAACGTCTTTCCAACTCTATGATGGTAGTGTTTATTATTTGATTTTTTGTATCTAAATCAAAATCTATAATGCGAGAATTAAAGCCTCTACGTATTAACTCCATAATTTCGGTTATCTGTTCCGGAGTATTACGCTGTTTCACTTTTGGGCTTTTATCTACAATTACCCTTTGTGCATAAAACTTGAATTGTGTTAAAGTTAATCGTTCCATCGCATTAAATTTTGTTTTTATAAAATTCAAAAGTAAACAATAACTAAGACAATATTGATATTAAATTTAAAAAAGCAATTTCAATACTATTAAAATTACAATTGAATAGTACATAATGTAATAGCATTATTATTTAAATGCATTCAATAACACTACAAAAACACAAATATAAAAATGTATTTTATTATATTTGCCTAAATTTTCTAAATAAAAACGAATAAAATGAAACTATTTTCAAGGATTTTAGTTGTAGCAGTTTGTTTACTATTCCCCTATTTTGTATCAGCAAACCCCGAAGCAATGTTTTGGTTAACGAAAGGAAACCAGTCTGTACTATTTCAAAAGCAAAAAAATCTTTTGTTCGGTAATACTGCCAATCAGTATTCAAACATTGAAATAGACACTACTCAAACATTCCAAACAATTGATGGTTTTGGTTTTACACTTACAGAAGCTAGTGCATACATGATTATGTCTATGAACATGAATACACAAAAACAAGTAATGAGCGAGTTATTTGGAAACGACCCTAATAGTATAGGTATTAGTTTTATTAGAATAAGTATTGGCTCATCAGATTTAAGTACCTCTGTTTACTCTTATGATGATACAAAACCAGATGAAACAGATGCTTCTTTAGATAATTTTAATTTGGGTGTAGATCGTAAAGTTATTGTGCCTATGTTGCAATCTATTATTAAATTAAACCCTAAAATAAAAATTCTTGCAACCCCATGGTCTGCACCGGCTTGGATGAAAGACAATCACAGCCCGATAGGTGGTACTCTTGTATCCAAATACTATGCAGCTTATGCTAATTATTTAGTAAAATATCTTCAGGAAATGAAAGCTTTAGGAATACCTATAGATTTACTTTCTATACAACACGATCCACTTTCAGGCACCAATAACCCAAGTATGTTATTGCCTGCAGACAAGGAACTCACTTTTCTTAAAAGCTATTTAGGCCCTGCAATTAAAAAATTCGGTTTAAATACTAAAGTAATTATTTACGACCAAAATTGCGATAATACTGATTATGCAACATCTATATTAAAAGACCAAGTGGCTGGTAATTATATTGCAGGTACAGGATTTCATTTGTATGCCGGCGACATTAAAGCTTTAAGCACTGTACACGAAGCAGCACCCGACAAAGGTGTTTATTTTACAGAACAAAGTACACTTTCTACTTCTGAATTTGCCAATGACCTTAAATGGCATTTTAAAAATGTATTAATAGGGGCTACCCGTAACTGGAGTAAATGTGTGCTGGAATGGAATTTAGCTGCCGATGTAAATAATGGCCCACACACAGCCGGAGGCTGTAATACTTGTAAAGGTGCATTAACTATAAATGGCTCAACTGTAAAAAGAAATGTATCTTATTATATTATTGCTCACGCTGCTAAAGCAGTGCCTACCGGTAGCATAAGAATTGCATCTACTATAGTTGGTGATTTACAAAATGTAGCTTTTGTACGCCCTGATGGAAAAAAAGTATTGATTGTAGAAAATGATGGTACTACCACCCAATCTTTTAATATTAAATGTGGCGGCAAATGGTGTACCACTTCGTTAGAAGCGGGTTCAGTTGGTACTTATGTTTGGTAAAATAGTTTACTATATACATTTATAAATTTTTATGCTGTATTAGAAAATATATGCCAAATACATTTAACCTAAAATTCATATTGGTTACATATAAAGTCAAGTATCTTTATACCCCCTTATGGCTTTTACCCCATGTTAGCTTAAAGGCCTTACTTTACAGTAGGGCCTTTTTTTGTATTATATTTATATTATATGCAAACTGCATTCTATTTTTAGAGTATCTTTGAACTCTAAAAGATTTAATATTTTATAAATAATGATAGCTATTGATAATGTTTTAGTGAGCGATGAATTGGTGAAGGAACAATTTGTTTGCGACCTTACCAGATGTAAAGGTGCTTGTTGTGTAGAAGGCGACTGTGGCGCACCACTTACAGGAGCTGAGACCATTATTTTGGCAGAAATATATAATAAAATAAAACCCTATTTAACTCCCGATTTTATTAAGGAAATAGAATTGCAAGGCACACATACTACCGAAAAAGAACACGGATATGTAACACCTACTATTAATGGAGGTATTTGCGTTTACGGTTTAATAGATGCAACAGGCAATGTAATTTGTGGTATAGAAAAAGCTTGGAAAGCCGGTGTTACTGATTTTCAAAAACCAATTTCTTGTCATTTATTTCCGGTAAGAATTACTGAATACGAAACCTATGATGCCGTAAACTATGAACCGCGTGCCGATTTATGTAGCCCTGCTTGCCAATTAGGTAAAAAATTGAAGTTACCCGTGTATCAATTTTTAAAAGATTCACTTATTCGTAAGTATGGCGAAGAATTTTACAAGGCTTTAGATGCAGCAGCCAACAATTACGAATGGCAGTATTAAATTTATTGATAAAGATTTAGTCGTTAGAAATTATAAACTTTGTAGTGCTTAGTGCTTGTTGTAATGTAGATAGACTTATTTCATTTTCCATATTTATGATTACTTGTGGTGCGTCAAGTTTTATTTGCATTTCTGTAATACCTTCTATACTATTTAATGCCTTTTTTACGCTTTCTATACAGCCGTCACATTTCATTCCGGTAATTTTATAGGTATGTATCATTGTTTAGTATTTTAGGATGCAAAGATATTTATTTTTAAAGTAAACTTGACTCTAAATATGATTGTCTTTTTTTTGCATGTATCTTTGCATTATGTACAATCTAACTACAGAGGTATTTTATAGAACAGCACGGAGCGGGGGCAGTGGGGGGCAGAATGTAAACAAAGTAGAAACTATGGCTGAAGTTTGTTGGCATTTAGAGGATTCTAAACTAATTACTGATGAAGATAAAATACTACTATTAGATAAACTGAGTAAACGAATTAATAAAGACGGGCTGTTAACCGTAAAATGCAGCGAAACACGCTCCCAATTAGAGAACAAACAATTGGCACTTGTCAAACTGGAAGAATTAGTAGCTAAAAGTTTAACAGTGCGTAAAAAACGAAAAGTAACCCATTTGCCAAAAGCAATAAAAGAAAAAAGGCTTGATTCAAAAAAGAAAGACTCCATTAAAAAAGAAATGCGAAAACCACCGGCTAATGATAATTAAATCTTGTAGATTCGGTTTTATCTTTCATCGAAATCGATAACTACTCTTTCAGTACGCGGATGCGATTGACAGGTAAGAACAAATCCTTTTTCTACCTCATCATGCTCTAAAGAATAATTTACCTCCATTTCTACAGTACCCTCTGTTACTTTTGCTCTACAGGTGCAGCAGACACCGCCCTTGCAGGCATAAGGCAAATCTGCACCGTTTTTTAATGCAGCATCCAAAATACTTTCACCATTAAATGGAACATCCATATCGAAAGTAGTACCATCGAGTGTTATACTTACTTTGCTTACCGGCCCTTTATAATCGCTATTTGCCGATACCCATTGAGTATGTGTAGCTTTGGGTTGGTCGGGAGATGTAAATAATTCTAAATGTATATTTGCCGTAGGCATTCCTAAATCTGATAATTGTTGCTTTACAGATAAAATCATTTCTTCAGGACCGCAAATAAACGCTTCATCTATATGTTTTATATCTACTAAGGTCTCACAAAATTCTTTGCATTTGTCTGCATTTATACGCCCACTAAATAAGGGTACATCCATATATTCCCTGCTCAATATATGATATATGCTAAGCCTAAGCATATATTTATTTTTCAAAGCCTCTATCTCTTCTCTAAATATGATTGAATTACGCCCGCGATTACCATATATTAACGTAAAATTGCTATTGGGTTCGGTTTGTAAAACAGACTTCATAATACTCATAATGGGTGTAATACCACTGCCGGCAGCAAATGCAATATATTCTTTATGTTTTCCATTTGTTGGTTTAGGAGTAAAATTTCCCATTGGGGGCATCACATCAATTACATTCCCCATTTTTAGTTCGGTATGTGCATACGTTGAAAACTTACCATTATCTACTAATTTAATTGCAACCCTACATTCGCCGTCATTAATGCCCGAACAGATAGAATAAGACCTACGCACTTCTACTCCATTTATAGTAGCCCGAAAAGTAAGGTATTGACCGGGAACAAATTGAAATTTAGAAATTAATTCAGCAGGTATCTCAAATGAAACAGATATACAATCGGCAGTTTCTTGATGAATATCTTTTATTACTAAAGGGTAGAATTTCAAAACAGACATAAATTGAACAAAAAAGTATTTAATGCAATAGTAGCAAAAAAAATCGGCTAATTAAATAAAAGTAAAATTATACTTCTGAATCGCTGATAATTATCTTGAAGTTGCCTTTTGTTTTTTTATGGAATCTTTTCTCCTTCTAGCATCTGCAATATGTTGATAAAAGGTACCAATATCTTCATTATAATTCATTTCAGAATCATCTTTATAAACATCGTTTTTACCGGTATCATTTGCATGCTCTTTCCTATATTTCTCTACACTTTTTCAAGCACCTCAAGAGATAGAATATCTTACTATATTCTATCTCTTTTTATTTTCTAAATTGCAACTAAAGCCTAAGCTTAAAATGCTTTGCTTGTCGTACCCCAAATCTGCAAATAAATAAGAAATCTTATTTATAGCATATCTTGCCCCTACTTTTAAATAGGGTGTAATAGTATGGTCTATTTTATTTGTAATGGTACTATCGCCTGAAGGAAAATCGGAATATTTAATATGATTAAGAGAAAAACCTAAACCTACAAAAGTGCTTACTTTCTTTATATGTATATAGTTGTTTAAAGAATGATAACCACATAATCCAACACCAACCAATGTAAAATAATTTATTTTATAACGCTTATAAGTATCTCCGTTCCCATAATATAATTGATAGAAATTATACTGAAAATGATCGTAATTTAAAGTAACAGCTAAAGAAACATTTTTATTGACAACATATTCTAATTTGGCATAAAGAGGAGTAAATCCCGATGTATTATTTTTTTCAAAACTTTTTGGCAGGTCATAATAATTTCTGTAATAATCTATAAAACCTAATGAAACGGTAGCAAAACTAATGTGGTTTGCATTTGGTAATGTAGAGTCTATTCTATTAGTATTTGCAGTTTGTTGTGCAAACAAAGAAATATATGGCAAAAAACAAAGTATGGCAACTATTTTTTTCATATCACTTAATACAAATGAATTTATAATATTATGAAAATCAATCAGTGAAAATCGTATCAAAGTTAACTTTTATCAGGTAGCTTTTTAAATTCTTTACTATTACTGATTTATAAAAAACGTGATACCGCCTAATTTATTACATAGAATAAAATAAATGGTGTTCTTCAATTAAAATACATTCTAAATATTGACATCAACTTAATGCAATTCAACTGTTCGAACCTATTAGTAAACTAAATTACGGTATTGTATCAAAAGTCATAAAAAATCGTACTTTTGCGATTCAAATTATTAAAATAATTTTACTATATTGATGTTAGAGCAGGGTGTTATAAAACAAAAGTGGCATATCGTAGCAATAGGGAGGGCAAAAGACTATAATCAGTTATTGAAGCCTAATCTAAGTGGTATGGTTGTATTTAGTAGTGTAATTGGCTACTTAATGGCTCCCGGCAATACTTTTTTGTGGACTGATTTTGGGTTGTGGCAGAAAATAATTACACTTTTTGCCGGTGGTATGCTTATTACAGGCAGTGCTAATACAATAAACCAAATATTAGAGCGTGAGAGTGATGCTAAAATGAAAAGAACCAGGCTTAGACCTATGCCGGACGGGCGTATGCAGGCTACAGAAGCTTGGATTTTTGCCATCATAACCGGCTTAACAGGTGCATTTTTATTAGCATTTTATTTTAATATACAAGCAAGTATTTTAGGTGTTATTTCATTATTGCTTTATGCATTTGCATATACACCCATGAAAAAAATACATCCAATTGCAGTTTTTATAGGTGCAATACCGGGTGCATTGCCTCCATTTATAGGTTGGGTGGCAGCTACAGGCACTTATAGCATTGGTGGCTGGGTTTTATTTTTATTTCAATTTTTTTGGCAATTCCCCCATTTTTGGGCTATTGCATGGGTAGCATTCGATGACTACAAAAATGCAGGTATCTGTATGTTGCCCACACGCGAAAAAGAATCTAGATTTACAGGGCTGCAATGCATGGTTTACAGTTTAATACTTGTGCCATTAGCAATGGTACCCAGAATGATAGGCATGATAAATAACGAAGCAATGTGGTTTTGTATGTTTTGCGGCTTTCTTTACTTTGCCGCTTCAGCGGTGTTTTATTTAAAGAACGATTATAAATCAGCTCGAAGAGTTATGTTTACCTCTTTCTTTTATTTGCCTGCAATACTTCTATCATTCGTATTCGGAAAAATATAAAAAACAAAATATTATTAATAAAATAAGTGTAAAAAATTTGTATGGATACAATATTGACGCCCGCTAAAGAAAACAAGAAAATACACCCGCATAAGTTTGCTTTATGGATAGCTATGGGCAGCATGAGCATGATGTTTGCCGGACTTACAAG
>CAIWXG010000170.1 GCA_903916555.1 uncultured Bacteroidota bacterium | reverse complement strand
TTTTTTTGTTATATTTTTTAAATATTATGAGTATGCGGAAATTTTATTTATTTTTCATTTTTTGTTTCGTAATATCATCAGTAGTAGCAAGTGGTAGAACATGGTATTCAATACCATCGGCAACCGACCCTACCTTATTAGCATCTTGGGATACAACTGTATCTGGAACAAGTGGCTACCAACCTACAAATTTTGGTGGAGGAAGTGATGTATGGATTATACAATCCAATATGACATCCGGTTCTGCGTGGTCTGTAACCGGTGCTGTACAGGTAGGTAATGGCAGTGGTAGCGGTAATTATACTGTAAATACCGCAAATCCTATGATAACGGGAGGAATTACTGTAAATGCCGGAGCAACCCTTACCATAAATACGGTAACAGCAGCTAATGTACCCAAAATGGCAATGGTGCAAAATGCAAGCAGTACCGTTATCTATACAGCCGGATCGAGCGCATTGCCGGGCATAACTTATGGCAATCTTAGTATTAATTGTAGCACAGGCTCTGTTGTGAATGCAGGCGGTAACCTGACTGTAAATGGTACTCTTACGGTAGCATCTACAGCAACCTTATCAATGAACAGTTATACATTAGGTGGAACATTGAGTACCATCAATTTAAATGGTATATTAAATACATCAGTACTTACAACAACAAGCACTACACCCCTACCGTCAGGCAAGACTTGGGGTGGTACAGTAGTTTATTTTCTTTCAACAGGTGGGCAAACAGTAGTTGGAGGTACATATAACAATCTTACATCTGCTAATTATTCAGGAACCAATACAGCAAGTGGAAATGTTACTGTAAATGGTACATTGACAACACAATCGGGCGGTACCTTAGATTTATCAAATAATATATTAGGTGGTACATTAGCAACGATTACAAATAATGGGATATTAAAAACATCGGTAGTAACAAGTACAAGTTCTACACCAATACCAAGTGGCAGAACTTGGGGTGGAACAGTACAATATGGCTCAAGTACGGGTTCGCAAACGGTAGTAACAGGTACCTATACTCATCTGGCATCCTTGAATACGAGTGGCGTAAATACTGTTGCAGGCAACATAACAGTTAGCGGTAATTTAGTAGTAAATAGTGGAGGCATATTGGATATGGGCAATAATATATTAAGTGGTTCAACTATCAATGGGGCATCAAATTTGGGAATATTAAGTTTGTCGTCCACATCAGGAAGTGCGATACCAAGCAGTAGAACATGGGGCGGAACGGTACAGTATAATTTATCAAGTGGAGGACAAACGATAGTAGCAGCAACCTATACTAATTTGACATTAAATAATGGGAGTGGAACAAATACAGCCGGAGGCAATTTGGCAGTAAATGGGGTGTTGAATACCACAAGTGGCGGTATATTAGATATGAGTACTTATACCTTAACCGGAACCTTGTCAAGTATAACTAATAATGGTACGATAAAAATATGGAATACAACAACGACTCCGATAGCGGCATCCAAAACATGGGGTGGAAGTGGAATTGTACAATTTGCAGTAACAAGTGGAGGGCAAACAATACCGTATAATACCTATACAAATCTAACATTAAGCAATACAAGCGGTATAGATAACGCAAATGCAGGTTTTGCAGTAAACGGAGCATTAGTAATAACAGCCGGAGGTACATTGGATTTTATATCTACGGGCGTATTAAGTGGAAGTTTAACATCAATAAACAATGGAGGTACAATAAAAGTGCCATCCACATCAACGAACCCTATACCAAGCGGCAAAACATGGAACGGAACAATACAATATAATAATTTAATAGGCGGACAGATAATAGTAAGCGGTACATATAGTAATCTTACGATATTGAACACGAGTGGAACCAATGCAGCAAATGGAGATATTACTGTAAGCGGCACATTAACAACAACAAGCGGAAGCGGAATATTTAATATGGGTACCAATGTATTAGGAGGCAGTATATCAACGATAGCGAATAGTGGCACGATACAAACATCATCATTAAGCAGTACACCAATACCAAGTGGCAGAACATGGGGAGGTACAATAATATATGGGTCGGTAAGTGGAGGGCAAACAGTAGTAAGCGGTACATATAATAAATTAACGCTAAATAATACAAGTGGAACAAATAATGCGAACGGAAATATAACAATAAACAGTGCAATTGTTTCTTCAGCTGGAGGAAGCATGGATATGGGAAGTAATTTAATATCTGGAACGGGGAGTGTAAATAATTATTATGGTACATTACTTACACAGAATACAAGTGGAACACCAATAATAACATCAAATGTGTGGGGACATGGTACCATAAACTATAATAATGCAAGTGGCGGGCAAACAGTAAATGCAAATCAGTATAATAATATAATAGTAAGCAATACAAGTGGAACAACGAATGTAGTTGGCGGGGTAGTGATCTATACGAATTTAACATTAAATGCCGGTTCAGTATTAGCAAATACAGGAACAGATACGATACGTTTATATGGTAGTTTGGTAGGTACAGGAACACAAACAGGTGCACCGGGAATTAAAATGACAGGACATGGAGTAACTGTAGATGGAGCAACAGTAGATAATCTATGTACAGGTGGAATTACACTTGCAGGAAATCTTAACGTAAATAGTAGCTATTCTTTAATTAGTGGTACAGTAAATTTAGGAAATTATAATCTTAATCTTGCTTCAAGTTGCACTATTTATGGTGTATTTATTGGAAATAGATGGTTTACAGCAGGTGGAACGGGTAAAATTATGCAGTATATATCAAGTACAGGTTCTTACTTTTTTCCTATTGGTGATTATTCCGCTAGTCCATCAACTACGCATCTTTATACACCCATTACTATTAATTTAAATAGTGGTACAATAGCTGCCGGTGCATATATAGCAATTAATTTGTCTAATACCCAGCACCCGCAAAATGCCAACACAACGAACTATCTCAGCAGATACTGGAATATTACAACATCAGGAATTACTAGCCCTTCGTATGATGTGTCGGCAACGTATTTAACAAGTGATGTTGTGGGAACCGAAGGCAGTATTTCAATGGGACAATATAATGGTTCTTTACCATGGCTTAAATTAAGCACCGTAAATACAGGGACGCATAGTATTTCAACAACAGGGATTACAAGTACTTCATGTTCTGTTACCGGTATTTCTACAGCTAATCCTACAGTATCTGCAAATGCCTCACCGGCAATAATTTGTGCAGCTGCTTCATCTACATTGTCAGTTTCTTCTAGTACAGGAGACCCAACATTATCCTATACATGGTCTCCTTCAACAGGGCTATCATCAACAATAGGCTCAAGTGTAACTGCAACACCGTCAAGTACAACAATATATACAGTTACAGTTACTGATGGCAATGGTTTTACAAACACAGCAACTACAACAGTAACAATAAATACATCTACTGCTGACCCGGGAACAATAACAGGTTTAAATGCTGTATGTAATGGTTCAAGTATATCTCTTACAGATGCAGTAGTTGGTGGCACTTGGAGTAGTGGTGATAACACAATTGCAACAGTTGACGCTTTTGGTAATGTTGTTGGTGCAAAGGTAGGTTCGGTTGTTATTTCTTATGGTGTTAGTAATGCATGTGGTACAAATTACGCTACCAGTACAGTAAATGTAAATACACAACCTACGGGCATCAATGGAACAACAAGTATTTGTAACAGCAGTACTACTTTATTAACTGATGCAATAGGTGGTGGAACATGGAGTAGTGTAACACCTGGTGTTGCAAGTATAGATGTATCCGGAAATGTAATGGGTGCTACTGTAGGTAGTACTTTAATCTCTTATACAATAGGAAGTTGCGTTGCAACCACTACAGTAAATGTAAATACACAACCTACAGGCATCAATGGAACAACAAGTATCTGTAATGGTGGTAGTACATCATTAAGTGATGGTGTTGGCGGTGGTACGTGGAGTAGTGTTACTCCCGGAGTAGCAACTATTGATGGCACCGGAAATGTAACAAGTGTTTCTGTAGGTAGTACCTTAATCTCTTATACAATAGGAAGTTGCGTTGCAACAACCACCGTAAATGTAAATACACAACCTACGGGCATCAATGGTTCTTTATCAATTTGTACAGGAACAACAACTACATTAACTGATGCAATTTCGAGTGGCATTTGGACAAGTGTTACTCCTACAGTTGCTACAATAAATTCATCAACAGGGTTGGTTAATGCATTATTAGCAGGAACAACAACGATATCTTATACAATAGGTTCATGTTTTGTGGTTGCTACTTTAACAGTAAATACGACTCCCGGAGCTATATCCGGTGCATCTAAAGTTTGTATAGGAAGTACTATTACATTGTCTGATGCTACTTCTCCCGGAACATGGGTTAGCAGTAGTGCTAATGCAACAATAGGTTCTACTACTGGTATAGTATCAGGAGTAACGGCAGGTACAAGTATTGTAATATCTTATACAAATGCAGGTTGTGTGCCAGCAACAAAAAGTATCACCGTAAATGCAAACCCTACAATTTCTGGTTTAGCTACTGTTTGTATAGGTGGTACAAGAACATTGACACCTTCACCAACGGGTTATACATGGAGTTCTGCAAATGCTGCTATTGCAAGTATTGGTTCCTCTAGCGGAATTGTTACTGGAGTAGCGTTGGGTACAACTAATGTTACATATACAATAAATACTACGGGATGTTTTGCAGTATATTCAGAGGCTGTAAATGATGTAGCTTCATCTATATTAGGTTCAAATCAAGTCTGTAAAAATTCTAGTACTGTACTTTCTGATCCTACAGCCGGGGGGACTTGGAGTTCTAGCAATAGTGGGGTTGCAATTATTGGTACTACTGGTTCAGTGATAGGAAATAGTGTTGGTACTGCAACTATTACCTACGCAATTTCTGGTTGTGGATTTGTAACTACTTCAGTTTCAGTTAATGCACTACCATCTGCTATTAGTGGTACTAATTATATATGTACTTTTGTATCAACAACATTAACAGATGCTACTGTGGGTGGTACGTGGAGTTCTGCAAATGCATCTATTGCTACGGTGGGTTCTGCAACAGGAACAGTTACTGGTGTATCCGCAGGAAATACTACAATATCTTACACAGAGCCTGTACATGGTTGCAGTATTGGTTATACAGAATATGTTGTAGGAGCAACTGCTGTTAATGGTTCTACATCTTCATTATGTACTGGTTCAACATTAACTTTAACAGATGCTGCTTCCGGGGGGACATGGCATTCTACTAATACAGCAGTAGCAACAATAAATAGTAGTACTGGAGTTATTACTCCGGTAACTAGTGGCACAACAAACATATATTACACACTAACTGCATGCAATACTCCTAATTTTCCAATCACAGTTAATGCTACACCTGGTTCAATAAGTGGTTCTCATACAATTTGTAACGGTAGTAATATTACTTTATCTAATGCAACAACCGGTGGCACATGGAGTAGTGGTAATTCGGGTATAGCAAGTGTAGATTTAATTTCCGGAATTGTTGCAGGTGCTTCTGTAGGTAGCACAACTATTAATTATACTAATTCAACATGTACGCCTGCAACCTATACAGTTACAGTTAATACAACACCTTCATCTGTTTTAGGTAGTAATTTTGTTTGTACAGGTAATACATTAACATTATCTGATGCTATACCTGCAGGCACATGGAGTAGTAGTAATAATGCTCTTGCAACAGTTGGTTCTAATACAGGTAATGTAACTGGTGTTATGGGTGGCAATGTAACTATAATATACTCTTTATTAGGTTGTACTGCTACACTGCCAATTACAGTAAATACAACACCTAGTTCTGTAATGGGTACATTGACTATTTGTACTTATTCGCCTGCTACATTAACGGATGCTACTTTGGGCGGTACATGGTCTTCTAGTGATAATACTTTGGCAACAGTTGGTTCTATTTCAGGTATGGTTTCAGGAGTAGCGGCAGGTTCGCCAATTATTACCTATACAGCTTCAAATGGATGTTTTTCCACTAGAACAGAAACAATTTTACTTGGGGCATCTCCAATTGCAGGATTAACCAATGTTTGCTTACTTAATTCTATTACTGTTACAGATGTTACGGCTGGCGGAAGCTGGACAAGTAGTAATACTGGTATTGCTATTATTTCATCAACAGGCACAATTACAGGTAATACTGTTGGCACAGCAAATATTACCTATTCAATGTCTGGTTGTGGATTTGTAACATATCCTATTACTGTAAATGCATTACCATCTGTAATAAGTGGTACAAATTATATTTGTACTTTTGCACCCACAACATTAACCGATGCTACGGTTGGTGGTACATGGAGTTCTGCAAATACATCAATTGCTACGGTCGGTTCAGCTACTGGAACAGTGACAGGTGTATCAGCAGGAACTACAACAATTTCTTATACAGAGTCTGTTCATAGTTGTAGTATAGGTTATACAGAATATATTGTTGGACCGAGTGCTATTAATGGTTCTATTTCATCTGTTTGCAATGGTGTATCTTTTACATTAACTGATGCTGCAGTTGGGGGTACTTGGCATTCTACAAATACCGGGGTAGCAACTATTAATAGTAGTACAGGTGTTATTACTCCCGTAGCAGGTGGGTCTACCAATATATATTATTCATTATCTGGATGTAGTACGCCAAACTATTCTATAACAATAAATCCTCTACCAACAGCTATTCTTGGTTCTGCAATTGTATGTACTGGTAATACTACTACTCTTTCAAATGCTTCTGGTGGCGGGTCTTGGTACAGCTTAAATTCCGGTAATGCATCTATCGATATTTCAACAGGTATCGTTTCAGGTATAACTGCAGGTACTACTGCTACCATATCTTATGTATTACCAACCGGTTGTTCAATTACAACTACTGAGTCAGTAAATGTTACTCCACAAGCAATTTTAGGTAACCCTAATGTCTGTATAATTTACGGTACAATACTTTCCGATTTAACAGCAGGCGGTAGCTGGACAAGTAGTAATTCAAGTATGGCAACAGTTGTAGGTAGTTCTGGGGTTGTTACTGGTGTAGCAGTAGGTAGTCCTAACATTAATTATACTTTAAACGGTTGCGCCGTTTCTGCAACAATTACAGTAAATTCAAATCCAACTTCTATAAGTGGTATTAGTTCAACTTGTAGTGCTCAAACGGCAACATTTTCTGATGCTACAGCGGGTGGTACTTGGTCTACAAATAACACAGGAATTGCTACTATAGGTTCAAGTTCAGGTATTTTATCAGGTGTATCTGGTGGCACAGTTCGTATTTCATATACACTTTCTACAGGTTGTTATACAACAAACAGCTTTACTGTTTATCAAAGCCCTTCAGCAATTGTTAGCAACACTAAAGTTTGTTTAGGGAATGTAACTACAGCTACCGATGCTTTTGGAGGAGGGACATGGTCTAGTTTATCTGCATCTATTTTTTCTATAGATGCTTCAACTGGGGTAATAACACCTATTGGAGCTGGTGTAGGTACAATTAAATATACTCTTGGTTTTTGTCCAGCTGCAAAAAATATTACAGTAACAACAAATACTACTTCTGCAATTTCAGGCACGACAACATTATGTGCTAGTGGCTCAACAACGCTTACAGATGCTACAAGTAGTGGTGTTTGGAGTTCTAGTGATGTAACTCTTGCTACTGTTGGGTCTTCATCTGGTATTGTAACAGGTGTTTCTCCCGGCACGCCAACAATTACCTATACAGTTGCTTCAACTACTTGTTATCAGACAGCTTCTATTACTTTAAATTCTTGCAGAGTTGGAAATGGTTCTAATTCTTCATTACAAGAAGTTGCTAATACTTACACTTTGTATCCTAACCCAACAAACGGGGTAATTAACATTACACAAAGTACTATTCAAAATGGTTTTGCTTCCGTAAAAGCTATTAACTATACAGGTCAAGTTGTCTATTCTGATAACATTGAATTTATTGATGGTACATCGGTATTAAATATTACACATCTAGTATCCGGAGTATATTTAATTAGTATTCAAGAAAATAATGGTCAGGTTTCAAATTTTAGAATGGTAGTTGAAAAATAGTTAACCTTGTTATATAATAAAAGTGGCTGTCTTTATAAAAAAGACAGCCACTTTTATTATATAACAATTTAAATGTTTTATTTATTTATCTTTATAAATGTAGCAAGTATTTCTTAGTAAATGTCGTGATGCTTCAAATCTTTGTTCCTCATCTTGAATATTAAATTCTCTGCTCATTAACCCAAATCCTTCATCATATCCAATAAGTGTTGTAGCTGCAAAATTGATAGTTTCTAAAGCTAATTCACGCAAATGAACACAACCTTCGCTTCCACCAATTCTTTGCAGAATTAGTTTTGTAATTCCTCGTTCTATTTTTAGTCCTATTAGTGATTTTGCTTTTTCTGCTACGTGTGGGCAATTTGCGTGCGGGTGATTGGCAAATTCACTTTTTGAATGTATTATTTCTTTACTGTGTGGTTCTATATGGATATTTAATCTTATTAAATGATAGGGGTCTAATAAGGTTGCTTCAAGCATTAGATATCCATTTTCTAATTCAAAAGCTTCAATACCAATATCTCTTTTAGATACTAATCTTTTTACAGGTATCCTTTCATAATTAAAAGTAGTTTTCTCGTTTTGAAATCGTTCCATATTTTTTATTTTTTTAGCTTGTAAAATTACTTTATTATTTATTATCTTATTATATGAAATTATTTTTTCTTTCTATTTCTAACATTTTAGTTTTTATTTTAAACATTATATTTTCCTCTTGCTATTTATTGTTTTGTACCTTTGTATATAGTAATATTTAAAAATGAGTGTAAACGGGAATGATAGATTGAAAGTAGGTACTCCACTATTTTTTTCAATAGTTTTGATTTTTGGAATGGTATTAGGTTTTAATCTAAAAGATTCATTACGTAATAAGCGTGATGTTAGTGCTGTATTTAAAAATAATGATAAGTTAGAAGAAATGATTGAGCTAATTAATGATAAATATGTTGATAGCGTAAATCCCAATTCATTATATAAAAATGCAATTTCTGGGATATTAAAAAATTTAGACCCTCATACTGTTTTTATTCCTGCAGAAAATTTGCAAGAAGAAAATGATGATTTAGAAGGTAATTTTTCTGGTATTGGAGTTGAGTATGCAATAATTAGAGATACAATAAGAATTACATCTGTAATTGCAAATGGGCCGGCAAGTAATGCTGGTATTACCGTTGGTGATGAGCTTATAAAAGTTAATGAGCAACTAGTTGCTGGAAATAACATTACGAATGATAAAATAGCATCTTTATTACGTGGTAAACAAAAAACGAATGTTTCCTTATTTTGCATTAATGCAATCAATGGAAAAGTTAAGCAATTGCCTATGTCTAGGGATATAATTCCAATACATAGTGTAGATGTAGCTATTATGGTTGATTCTGTTACAGGGTACATTAAAATTTCAAGATTTAGTAATACCACACATACTGAGTTTATTGCTTCATTAAAAAATCTTATTAGTTTGGGTGCTACTCAGTTAATTATTGATTTAAGAGATAATCCGGGTGGGTATCTTGAAGCCGCAACTTCTATAGCAGATGAATTTTTAAATGATAAAAAACTTATTGTTTATACTAAAGGTTTACATTCGCCTAAAACCGAATATAGAGCCGGGGATAAATGTACATTTGAGACAGGTAAACTTGCAATATTAATTAATGAAAGTTCGGCATC
>CAIWXG010000169.1 GCA_903916555.1 uncultured Bacteroidota bacterium | reverse complement strand
GTATTCATAAGATATTCATTAATATCACCTATACCGGTTGTAGCCGGATTACTTATTCCCGTTACCGTATCTCTGCTCCAAGTAAAAGTTGTTCCTGTAGTAAAACTCGTATCTAAATAAGAAAACAATGTGCTATCGCAAATAGAGTGTGGAGTAAGTGTACTGCTCAAATAAGGTTTCGGGTTTACTGTAACTGTTAATTGTTGTGTGTTTTGACAACCATTAGCGGTGAGAGTGTCAACATAAATAACATTGACCGGAGCAGGAGTCGTATTCATTAAATATTCTGCCGGATTGCCAACACCAGCTGCCGCAGGATTACTGATACCGGTTGTAAATGCACGACTCCAAGAATAGGTTGTACCAATAACCAGACTTGAATCTAAATAACTGAATAAATTACTATCGCAAATTGTAGCCGACATAACTACATTACTTAAAATAGGTTTTGGATTTACAGTAACTGTAATAGGTGCAAAATTTTGACAACCATTTATCGTAATTGTATCTATATAGGTTACTGTAATTGCGTTTATCGTTGTGTTATTTAAGTATTCATTTGGGCTACCTGTGCCGCTTGCTGCAGGATTCATAATTCCGGCTACGGTATTTCTACTCCAAGAATAGGTTGCACTTGTAGTTAAACTTGAATCTATATATACAAATAGTGTACTATCGCAAATTGTTGTTGAGGTAATTACATTGTTAATAAAGGGCTTAGGATTTACAGTAACCTGAACTGCTTGGTAATTACTGCAACCATTGGCATACAAGGTATCTATATAGGTAACAACAATCGGGTTTGTAGTCGTATTTTCTAAATATTCATTCGGATTTCCGATACCATTTGCAGCCGGATTTGTGATTCCTGTAATTATATTTCTACTCCAAGAGAAAGTAGTACCTGTGGTTAAGCTAGAATCTAAGTAACTAAATAAAGTACTGTCGCAAATTGAAGTTGGTGCAAGTAGGTTACTAAGGGTAGGTTTAGGATTTACAACAACACTAATTGTTACTGCATTACTACAACTATTTGCAGTTAAGGTATCAACATAAACCACTGCTATAGGAGCAACAGCACTATTTACAAGATATTCCAATGGATTGCCTGTACCTGAAGCCGCAGCATTCGTGATACCTGTTTGCAAAGCACGGCTCCAACTAAATACTGTACCAACCGTTAAGCTTGTGTCTAAATAGCTAAATAATGTACTATCGCAAATAGCAGCAGGTGCAACACTATTACTTAACAGTGGTTTTGGATTAACCGTTAGAGTAATCGACTCAAAATTACTACAAGCATTAGCATACAAAGTATCTATATAAGTTACTGTAATAGGATTAGGTGTTGTATTTACTAAATATTCATTAATAGTACCGGTAGCGGTAACCGAAGCATTTGTAATACCTGCCACAAAAGCACGACTCCAAGCAAATGTAGTACCCGTTGTTAGCGATGTACCTAAATAACTGAATAATGAACTATCGCAAACAGCAGCCGGATTAAGTGTACTGCTTAATACGGGTCGCGGATTAACAATAAAGGAAACAGTTTCAAAATTAACACAACCATTGGCAGTTAATGTATCTATATAATTAACTGAAACAGGACTAATACCGGAATTTATAAGAGTTTCAGAAATATTACCGCTGCCATTTGCAGAGGCATTACTTATTCCTGTAACAACTGCTCTGCTCCAGGTAAATACAGTACCCGATGTTAAAGAAGTAGGCATATATGAAAATAAAGTACTGTCGCATATTGCAGAAGGTGTTAGCGTACTGCTTAATAGCGGTTTAGGATATACTGTTACTGTTACTGTTTGAAAATTGGAACAACTATTTGCAGATAAAGTATCTATGTAAGTTACTACTATTGGGTCAGGAGTTATATTTACAAGATATTCAGCCGGAGAACCTGTACCCGATGCCGAACTATTGCTTATTCCTGCAACTAAAGCCCTACTCCAAGTAAATACTGTACCAGTAGTTAAGCTTGTGTCATAATAATTATATAATATACTATCACAAATAGTACTTGATGTAATTACATTACTTAAAACCGGATTAGGATTTACTGTTAGTGTAATATTTTCTATATTATTACAAGTATTAGCTGTTAATGTTACACTATAAACAACTTGAATGGGTGCAGGAGTGGTATTTATTAGTGTCTCATTAATTGTATTTGTTCCGCTGCCAATACCATTGCTAATGCCGCTTACGGTATTACGAACCCATGAATAAGTAGTGCCGGTAGTTGCACTGCTAAAAACATTAGTATATAAAGTATTATCACAAATACTTGAAGAAACACTACTGCTTAAAACCGGCTTAGGATTTACATTTACGCTAACTGTCTCTGTATTTACACAGCCATTTGCAGTTAATGTATCTATATACAGAACACCTACAGGGCTTGCAGTCGTATTTACAAGGTATTCATCAGGACTGCCTGTACCGAAATTTGCTGTATTACTTATACCCGTTTGTACTGCTCTGCTCCAAGTAAAAACAGTACCTGTTAATCCGCTTGTTGGTATATATGAAAACAAAACACTATCACAAACATCGGGCGGAGTTAGCGTACTGCTCAGGGTTGGCATGGGTTTAATGGATAATGTAAAAGTACGGGATGTACCCGGACAACCATGTGCTGTTGGCTGTACAGTAATATTGGCTGTTAATATACCAAAGGTGCTATTTGTAGATGTAAAGCTTAAATTACCGCTACCACTTGCAGACAAACCAATTGTAGTGTTGTCATTTGTCCAATTATAAACACTAAATAAATCACTACCTGTGAAATTAACCGTGCCTAAAGTTGTGGCACAAAAAGTATGAGAAGCTATAAAATCAATAGTTGGTGTAGGGTTTACACTTACGGTTAATAATGCAGTATTATCACAACTGCCTGTCGTTCCAGTAACTGTATAAGTAGTAGTACTTGTAGGGTTGGCTGTTACACTTGCATCGGTAGAAGTTAATAATCCCGTTGTGGGAGACCATGAATAGGTTGTACCTCCACTTGCACTTATTGTTGTTGAAGTTCCCGAACATATTGTAACATCACCACTGGTTGTAATGGTTGGAGACGGGTTAACACTTACTGTTAGAATAGCTATATTATCACACCCGCTTGTTG
>CAIWXG010000168.1 GCA_903916555.1 uncultured Bacteroidota bacterium | reverse complement strand
GTTACAATGCCTTAAAGTAGCGGAATTTCAAGTAGAAGATTGCTTTGAATATGTAGTATGGTATTTTGAGCTAAAACACACCCAATTAGTAAACGAGCAGGGGTAACTTGCTTGTGCAAACATGAGCTAAGGGATTCTATTGAGCTTCAACTAATTGCACACCATCATAAATAATATACGGCTGATTTTTGCTTTGCTAACTTTTTCAACCGTATATTATTTCTGACGATACAAAGCTCATTAAACCCGAAAAAACCACAATCAGCACAACCATTAAGCAGCAGACGGAGGAAGCCACAAAACGCCTGTAATGAGCTAAGAACAGGCTTGTACGGGGCAAAGGGGTAACCCTGATAAAGCGGAGTAAGGACAGTTAAAGCAGAATTATTATTTTACTTCGCATAAGCAAATAAAATAAATAACTTTGCCTTACAAATTGATTGACTAGCAGAGTTCAAGGATTTTTCGTTAGCCCGTCAACAACTACTTAGTAAAAAACAATATTGTTAACCTTGCAGGGTGATAAAACCAACTTTACCTTGCAAAAAGCTTGCAACTTAGGAAATTGAAGAAATGAAAATAGTTTGAAACCCTTTACAGATAAGTGTTACAGCGTCCATTAACAACAGCTTGGGAAGCTGATGCTCTACCAACTGAGCTACTTCCGCTTATTCTATTTTCACTAATTTGTAGAGCAAAAGTAAGTATTTTTTTTTGTTTATTGCCACCTAAAGCAATTTTATACTTCTTAATTTTAATGCGAACATATATAAAGGCATACTCTAAAAAACATACCTTTGCATTCTAAATTTCAGAACAATGAATAATGCGTATTTCGATTTTGCCGAGCCAAAGAATGAGCCGGTACTCAATTATGCCCCAAACAGCAACGAACGTAAAGCATTACAAAAAGCTATACATAACCTTAAAAACCATGTGGAAGATATACCAATGTATATCGGTTGCGATGAGGTGCGTAGCGGTAATAAAAAGGAAATTCGCCCCCCTCATGAAACTGCACATTTGTTGGGTCATTTTCATGCATCCGATGAAACACATGTGCATAAAGCTATAGAAGCGGCTTTGGCTGCACGCAAAAGCTGGGCTGCTACGAGTTGGGAACACCGTGCTACTATCTTTTTAAAAGCGGCAGAACTATTAGCAACAAAGTACCGATATAAAATGAATGCAGCTACTATGCTAGGGCAAAGTAAAAATGCTTATCAGGCAGAAATAGACAGCTCTTGTGAATTAATAGATTTTCTTAGATTTAATGTTCATTTCCTTAGCCAAATATACAAACAGCAGCCATTATCGTCTGCGGGAATGAATAACCGTATGGAATACAGACCATTAGAAGGCTTTATCTTTGCTGTTACTCCATTTAATTTTACTGCTATTGGCGGTAATTTGCCCACAGCACCGGCAATGTGTGGTAATGTAGTTGTATGGAAATGTGCTAATACGCAAGTATATTCTGCAAAGGTATTTATGGAAATACTTATAGAAGCAGGACTACCTGCCGGGGTTATTAATCTTATTTATCCATCGGGACCGGTAGTTGGTAAAATATGTTATGCACACCCTGATTTTGCAGGGGTACATTTTACAGGTTCTACGGGTGTTTTTCAAAGTATGTGGAAATCTATAGGTGAAAATATTCCTGTATTTAAATCATACCCTCGTATTGTAGGCGAAACAGGCGGAAAAGATTTTGTTTTCGTACATCCTACAGCTCATGTTGATGCCGTTGTTGCCGGTTTAGCTCGCGGAGCATTCGAATATCAAGGTCAAAAATGTTCTGCCGCATCTCGTGCTTACTTGCCTGCAAATCTTGCTAATGAAATTAAAGAAAAATTAGTAGCAGAACTTAAAACAATGAAAATGGGTATCGTAGATGATTTCACCAATTTCATTAATGCTGTAATTGACGAAAAATCTTTTGACAGTATAGAGAAATATATAAATAACGTAAAAAACAGTAATGGTGCTGCAAGTATTTTATGTGGTGGCAAATGCGATAAAACCCATGGCTACTTCGTTGAACCAACTATTATTGAAGCCAAAGACCCTAAATATACTACAATGTGCGAAGAAATATTTGGACCGGTACTTACAATTTATGTTTACGAAGCAGATCAATGGATACAAACATTAGATATTTTGGATTCTACATCTGCTTATGCACTTACCGGTGCCATATTTGCTCAAGACAGATATGCAATAGATTTTATGACTAAAAAGCTTGAAAATAGTGCCGGCAACTTTTATATAAACGACAAACCTACCGGTGCAGTTGTAGGTCAACAGCCATTTGGAGGTGCTAGAGCATCGGGTACAAACGACAAAGCCGGCTCTGTACTTAATCTTTACAGATGGTTAAGCCCTAGAACTATTAAAGAAACTTTTGTCCCTGCTGTAGATTATAGATACTCCTTCCATCAACCCGACTAATTTTGAATGATTATTACAAACAAAAGCCACGCAAATAATATATCGTGGCTTTTGTTATTATATATAGGTTCTTTATCAACCCAATAATTTATGCCAATCACCTGCACCTTCTCTAACTAACTCTGCCTTACCTGATGTGCAATCTATTACAGTTGATGATACAATATTTCCGATTCCACCATCAATTACTATATCAACCTGACTCCCAAAAAGTTCTTCCATAAGTTCGGGGTCGGTAATGTATTCAATATCCAAATCCATAGGCAAAGAAGCGCTCATAATAGGATGGCCTAATTTTAATACTATTTCATTACAAATTTTATTATCAGGCACGCGAATACCAACTGTATCTTTTTTTGTTTTTAATAATTTAGGTACTGCTTTGCTGGCCTCTAAAATAAAAGTAAAGGGTCCGGGTAATGCTGCCTTTAATAATCTAAAGATTGGGGTATCAACACTTTTTGTATAATCGCTTAGATGGCTTAAATCACTGCAAATAAAAGAAAATTGTGCTTTTTTAAGGTCTATTTTCTTTATTCTTGCTATTCGTGCAATTGCATCAGGCTGAAAAATATCGCATCCAATACCATATATTGTATCAGTAGGGTATATTACTACCCCACCCTTTTTTAAACAATCTACAACAATATTAATTGCTCTCTCTTGCGGATTAAGAGGATGAATTGGTAAAAGCATAATTTAAAATCTAAAAGTGTGTTGTTTATAGCAATAAAAAAACTGTTTGAACTTTTTTGAAATATCCAAACAGTAAGATTTTAACAACATTACATAATATTACCAAGCTGCATTATAATAACCATGCGGACGGTAATAATGCGGGCGATAGTAATGATGGTGATGATGGCGATAATGTGGTTCTTCTACAACAATGCATGATGCAAATAAAGAAGTAATAATAAGTAATAAAATAGCTTTTCTAATGTTTTTCATTTTTTTAGTTTTATATTTTTTTGAATGATTTTTGTAAAATTAGTTTAAATGTTAATAAAATTTATCATTCTTTTAAAAAACAAAAATAAACAATTCTTTAAAGTAAAAAAATAAAAAGATACTATTATTTTTGATAACTGAATACTATCTTTGTGCAATAAAAAATCATTTTTGTAATGTCGAAAAAAATAAAACCAACAGGTAAACAAAAGGCTAATGTAATGTTACATTTTGTAGTTTTTGCTATTGCTACTGCCTTATCATGGATGTTATATAGCAAAGGCGTAAAGGGTTGGGCATATCCTTGGCCAGCTTGGACTACTGCCGCTTGGGGCTTATGTCTTTTAGGACATTGGTGTGTGGTATTTGCTAGCAATGAAGACATAGGATACAAAACTTATAGAGAGCAACAAGGATATAAACATTGATTTAAAAAATATTATTAAATAAAATTGCGGGCAATTCCCGCTTTTTTTATTTAATAAAAAAATATTTATGGAAAATATTAAATTGAAAACAGTCTTTCTAAAAAATACTTACACTACTATTTTAGAAACAATAGATGAAAATGAACCCCAACAATGGGGTAAAATGAATGTAAGACAAATGATAGAACACATGAGTGATTATGTAAGAATAGCCAGTGGCTTAACCCCAATGGATGTTATTACACCAGAAGATAGACTGCCAAAAATGCAACAATTTCTAATGAGTGAAAAACCCTTTCCTGAAAATACACCTAATGTTTTAATGTCAGAAATTCCTTCCCCGTTAAAACATCAAACAAAAAAAGAGGCTATAATAGAACTACGCAATGAACTTGATTATTTTTTTAAAGCCCACGAAGTTGATTTAAATAAAGAAACACGAAATCCATTTTTTGGCATACTCAATTTTGAAATGCAAGTTCAATTATTGTTTAAACATGCAACCCACCATTTAAGACAATTTGGAATTGATACAACTTTGTTTGCAAATGTATAATAATAAAATTATTGTTCTTATTTGTGAATGTTAACTACTTTTGCACTTTCAAAAAAATAGATACTTGGATAAAATTAGAAAAATTGTTTTAGGATTTATAGATTTTTTTCATAGACCTTTTGCTCGTTGGATACCTACACAATTATTCAGGTATCTTGCATGTGGTGGTTCTAATACGGTTCTAAATTTACTTATATACTGGTTGAGTTATGATTATGTATTACAAAAACATAACTTCTCTGTTACTAATTCATTTATTATTAATCCCGAACAAGGAGCTTATATTATAGCTTTTTGTATTAGCTTCCCAATAGGTTTTATACTTTCGCGTCATATTGTTTTCCCCGAATCTAATTTACATGGCAGAATTCAGTTTTTTAGATATGGTATTACTACTGTAACCTTTATTATTATAACCTCATTACTAATACAATTTTTCAAAATATATATACCAATAATTCCGGCTAAACCTGCCTATTTTATAATATGCATTATAGTAGCTTTATTGAGTTATGTGCTACAACGCATTTATACATTCAAAACTACCGATACATCTAAGCAAGAAGCATAAGATTGGTTTTAATACATTGATGGTTATATCTTTCTATATTAAATACAAATATAGGAAACTTACAATAAAATGAAATGGATTTTGAAATAAAAATTCAATAAATAAAATCAACTAAACATCACTAATTATAACGTCAGACCAAAGAGTAAAAATTACTTGTACATACCTAATTTTTCATTTTTAAAATGGTAAACTAAAATAATTGTACTTTTGC
>CAIWXG010000167.1 GCA_903916555.1 uncultured Bacteroidota bacterium | reverse complement strand
GTAATACAAAAAGAAAATAATAGTAAACCTAATGAAACTGAACAAGGCATTAAAGAAGAAAAGGGTTTAGATGGCAGCTTAGACACTATAGCTACTATTAAACACAATTATATTTTAATACAAACAGATGAAGAAATAAAAGGATTAACTACTGAATTAAAAAAGTACAAAGAGATAGCTTTTGATACAGAGACAACAAATATTGATGCTAATTTGGCAGACATTGTAGGTATGAGTTTCTGCTTTGATAAAGGGAAAGCCTATTATGTAACACTGCCAACTGAAAAAACGGATGTAATAAAGATACTTAATGAATTTAAACCTTTGTTTGATGACAAGGAAATACTTTGGGTAGGGCAGAATATTAAGTATGATATGATAATGCTTAAATGGTATGGCTTTGAATTGAAAGGAAATGTATATGATACCATGCTTGCACATTATGTTATAGACCCGGACGGAAAAAGAAGTATGGATGTTTTAAGTGCAAAATATCTTAATTATCAACCGGTAAGTATAGAAACATTAATAGGGAAAAAAGGGAAAGGACAAGGCACAATGCGCGATGTGCCATTGGAACAGATAAAAGAATATGCCGCCGAAGATGCTGATGTAACCTTACAGCTAAAACATGTATTTGACCCCCAGCTAAAAGGTAGTGATGTTAAAAGGGTATTTGATGAAATTGAGAACCCTTTAGTACCAGTATTGTTAGATATGGAATATGAAGGAGTGGGCTTAGATGTTACTTTTTTAAGAGATTATTCTAAACAATTAGAAAAAGAAATTATTACTGCCGAACAAAATATATATCAACATGCGGGTTTAAAATTTAATATTGGCAGTCCTCAACAATTAGGTAAGGTATTGTTTGATATTATGAAATTAGACGAGGGCGGTAAAATATCTAAAACCAAAACAGGCCAATATGCAACAGGCGAAGATATATTGCAAAAATTAAGACACAAACATATTGTAGTAGAAGACATATTGGCTTATAGGGAATTAACAAAATTAAAAAGTACTTATGTAGATTCTTTACCTGATTTAATTAATCCGCGAACAGGTAGAATACATACAAGCTTTAATCAGGCAGTGGCTGTAACGGGTAGGCTAAGTAGTAATAATCCTAACTTGCAAAATATACCTATACGTACCGATAAAGGCAAAGAAATACGGAAAGCATTTATATCCAGAGGTAATGGTTATAGCTTGGTTTCGGCAGATTATTCGCAGATAGAATTACGTATTGTGGCAGCCATAAGTGGAGACGAGGCAATGATACAAGCATTTAAAGACCAAAAAGATATACACACAGCTACAGCAGCAAAAGTATATGGAGTAGAAGAGACCAATGTAACCGGCACGATGAGAAGAGCTGCAAAAGCAGTAAATTTTGGTATCATATACGGACAGAGTGCTTTTGGCTTAGCCGAAAATTTAGGTATTAGCCGTACAGAGGCAAAAAAAATTATAGATAATTATTTTATTCAGTATCCATCTATAAAATTATATATGGATAAGTCTATCAATTTTGCACATGAGCATGGATATGTAGCTACTGTAATGGGCAGAAAACGTTGGTTAAAAGACATCCATTCTGCCAACCAAACCGTTAGAGGATATGCAGAACGAAATGCTATAAACATGCCGATACAAGGTACTGCTGCCGATATGATTAAATTGGCTATGATACGCATACATAAAGACCTGATACAACACCAATTAAAAACCAAAATGATTTTACAAGTACACGATGAATTGGTTTTTGATGTACCTACAGAAGAAATAGACCAAGCCCGAAAGTTAATAAAACAAGGTATGGAAGAAGCAATGGTTTTACCCCATGGTGTACCGTTAAATGTAGAAACCGGTATAGGTGATAATTGGTTGGAAGCACATTAAATATAACTTAGTAAAATAATATTTATATTAATTGTTATATATTAATTTGTAAATTTGCAAAAATGTGATATTAGCGTATCTCTAATTTTATGATTACAAAAGATGAATTATTAGTTTTAATCAAAAATTTAGAAACAGACCGAGTAGAAAAAACTATTTCTATAAAAGACAGTAAAAAATTTGGTGAGGCTATTTGTGCATTCAGCAATGATATTGCCAATAATCGCTTACCGGGCTATTTAGTAGTTGGCGTACATGATACAGGTGAAATAGCAAATATAGTAGTTGACGAAAAATTGTTACAGTCTTTAATGGATTTTAGAACTGATGGAAGAATTGTACCTCCGCCATCTTTGAGTGTTGCAAAATTTACTTATCCTGAAGGAGAAGTTGCTGTAGTAGAAGTTGTGCCGTCTTTTCAACCTCCTATGCGATTTGCAGGTAGAGTATGTATAAGAATTGGAGCTAGAAGAGATTCTGCCAATGAAGCCGAAGAACGGATTTTAAGTGAAAAACGTTCTTCTTTTGCAAAAACATTCGATACATTACCCTGTTTAGGCAGTACCTTAGAAGATATAAGCATTGAAATATTTAAATTAACTTATTTACCAAATGCAATTGATACACAAACATTAATAGAAAATAACAGAGAAATAAAGCAACAATTATCATCGCTAAAATTCTACGATTTACCCAAAGATTGCCCTACACATTCGGGTATTTTATTGTTTGGCATTAATCCCAGATTTTTCCTTTCAGGTGCTTATATACAATATGTAAGGTTTGAGGGTGAAGACGAAACAAGTGAATTTAATTATGAATACAGATTTCAAGGTGATTTAACATCACAATTTAAAGTTATAAGAGATTTTATTAAATCACAAGTCGTAAAAACCGTTCAAAAGGCATTAGGAGAAGAATATATACATAATTATCCAAGTGATGCTATTGAGGAATTACTGTTTAATGCTATTATACATAGAGATTATCAGTCTAATGCACCAATTAAATTTTATGAATTTTCAGATAGACTAGAAATAATTAATCCAGGTGGCTTATATGGAGATGCACGTCCTGAAAATTTCCCCAATAAAAATGATTATCGCAATCCATCAATAGCAGAAGCAGCCAAGAATTTAGGATACATTAATGCATTTAATGTAGGTGTAAAAAGAGCAATAGCCTCGTTAGCAAAAAACAAGAATCCAACACCTCTATTTATTACCGAACAAATAACCAGCTTTGGTGTTATAATATTTAAAAGAACATGAAGACAATCTTATTTTTCAATAATAAAGGTGGTGTAGGTAAAACCACATTGGTTTATCATATTACTTATATGCTTGCCGAAATGAATTATCGTTGCCTTGCAGTTGACTTAGACCCACAAGCGAACTTGACTTCTATGTTTCTTACCGATGAACAGTTAGAAAATATCTATACTGTAGATACAAACAGAGCTACTTTATTATCAGGTATAAAACCATTAGACCGTGGAATTGGTGATATTGCAGAGGTTAATATATACCCTATTTCTTCAAATATAGGCTTACTTGCCGGCGATTTGGAATTATCGTTATTTGAGGATAAGCTTAGTGCAAACTGGAGTAAATGTATTGATGGAGATGAAGCTGCATTTAGAATAGTTTCATCATTTCATAGAATTATTGAAAATGCTGCAAAAAGACATAATGCAGATTTTTGTTTAATAGATGTTGGCCCTAATTTTGGTGCTCTTAATAGAGCTACAATAATTGCTGCCGATTATGTAATAGTACCAATGGCAGCCGATTTGTTTTCTTTGCAAGGATTAAAAAATTTAGGTCGCCGGCTTGATATTTGGAAAACAGAATGGGCAGACCGTATTTCAAGAAACAAGGCAAAAGATATTTCACTACCAAACGGTGCTATAAAACCATTAGGTTATATTGTTATGCAACATGGCATAAAAGAGAGCAGACCTGTATTGTCTTATCTTAAATGGGCAAACAGAATACCTGCTGTTTTTAAAGAATATGTTTTAAAAATATCTAGCCCAACACCTGAAAAAGTAGATATAGACAAGAATTGCTTGGCATTACTTAAGCATTACCATAGTTTAATACCTATGGCAATGGAAAACAGAAAACCCATTTTTTTATTAAAACCGGCAGATGGTGCAATAGGAGCACATTACAATGCAGTAATAAAAGCTTACGAAGATTTTAAGAATCTAGCTGTGGAGATAATTAGTAGAATGTAAAAATCGAAAAGATTATTTATTTTCTTACTCCTCAGGTACACCCAAAAATCAAGAAGATGGAATTATAACAAAACAGTTCTAAAAATAGGTGAAACCCTTAACCTACTTTTCGGTTTATTTACCCATTTATCAAACTTTCAAGAGCAGTATCATAAACCAATTTCCAATCATTTACAAGTCCCCAGTTTTCGTGGTCTATGGTAATTTCGTCATTGGCTCTTACATGCCCTAATTTAATGAATGGAACAGATTTTAATTCCGCCTCAAAAAAAGTATGAATTTCCGGCTTTACTGTTACAACTATTCGGCTTTGTGCTTCGCCAAACAACTGTGCATCTTTCCTAAATGAAGGCAGTGTATAAATATGAAAACCTAAATTACTTACCATTGCACTTTCCAGTAAACAGGTAAATAAGCCTCCTTCCGAAATATCGTGTGCCGATTTAATTAAACGTTCATCAATAAGCCTACTTACAGTTTGCTGTACTAAGTATTCTTGGTCTAAATTAAAATAAGGTGCCGGACTGAATTTTACGTTACACAAGTGATGCAAATATTCACTGCAATTAATATCATTTTTTTGCTCGCCAATTAAATAAATTAAATCGCCCGAATGTTTAAAACCTAATGTCATTTTATCGTCAAGCGAATCTAAAACACCCACCATACCTATTGTAGGGGTAGGGTAAACCGGTCCGTCTTCGCTTTGATTATAGAAACTAACATTACCGCCTGTAACCGGAGTATCTAATTTTCTGCAAGCCTCGCCCATTCCTTTAATCGCATTCACAAACTGGTAGTAAACTTCCGGATTATATGGGTTACCAAAATTAAGACAATTGGTAATAGCTACCGGTATGCCACCACTACATATAATATTACGGGCAGCTTCGCAAACAGCTATCATAGCACCTTTGTAAGGGTCTGCAAATACATAGCGGCTATTGCAGTCTGTGGTAACCGCCAATGCTTTTTTTGTACCATGTATTCGCACTACGGTAGCATCGCTTGGGCTATTTGTTTGGGTGTTACCGGTCATTACCATGCTGTCGTACTGTTCATAAATCCATTTTTTAGAAGCAATATTTGGCAATTTAATTAAATTAAAAGCTGTTTCTTTAAGTAAAGCAGGCTCAATAATAGAGTCTATATTAAATTTATTTATTTCATTGAAATAAGACGGTTCTTTAAAATCTCTTTTATAAATAGGAGCTCCACCACCTAATACCAAGCTTTCGGCAGGTATATCGGCAACCAATTCTCCGTTCATATAATATTTAAGATTTTCATCTTTCGTTACCTCACCAATTTGCACACAATGAATATCCCACTTATCAAATATCTTTTTTACAACTTCTTCCGTACCTTTTTTTATTACAATCAGCATTCGCTCTTGGCTTTCGCTAAGTAGCATTTCCCAAGGTTTTATGTTTAATTGGCGCACAGGTACTTTGTCTAAATGTATAATCATACCATGCTCGCCTTTGGCACTCATTTCGCTGGTGCTGCAAGTAATACCTGCTGCACCCATATCTTGCATACCTATTAAAGCACGGGTAGGTATCAGTTCCAAACAGGCTTCTAACAATTTTTTCTCCTCAAATGGGTCGCCCACTTGTACGGCAGGCAACTGTTCTGCACTGCTGCCGCTAATGTCTGCCGATGCAAAAGAAGCACCACCAATACCGTCTTTACCAGTAGCTGCACCCACTATAAACACCGGACTGCCCTCTGTATGCGATGTAGCCGAAACAGTTGCACCTATTCTTACCACACCTACACTCATAGCATTTACCAAAGGATTGGTTTGGTAACAATCTTCAAAATACACTTCGCCTGCAACCGTAGGCACGCCAAAACAGTTACCATAATGCCCAATACCTTTTACAACACCTTTTACAAGCCATTTTGTTTTGTCGTTATCTAAACTGCCAAAACGCAAAGAATTAAGAGCGGCAACAGGTCTTGCCCCCATCGTAAAAATATCTCTGTGTATGCCGCCTACACCCGTTGCAGCCCCCTGAAACGGTTCTATTGCAGATGGGTGATTATGAGATTCTATTTTAAAAACGCAAGCCCAACCATCACCAATATCCACCAAACCGGCATTTTCTTCACCGGCTTTCACTAATAGCTTATCACCGTCTCTTGGCAATGTTTTAAGCCAGGTAATAGAATTTTTATAACTACAATGTTCGCTCCACATTACAGAATACATGGCTACCTCTGTAAAATTGGGTGTACGACCTAATATCAATTTTATCTGTTCAAATTCTTCTTCCCGAAGACCTAATTTAAGTGCTTGTTCAAGTGTGGCTTGCATGGGGTAAAATTAAGTATTTTTGGGGTTTTAAGTTTAGAAAGATTTTTGAATAAAAAATGCTTTATTAAACTTAGAGGTTATTATTGTTTACTTTACGCAATATTTTATTGACCTTTGTATTGACCTAAATTTTATTAAAAAATATATTTATTGTTGATGTAACTTGAAATACAAAATTTAATAAAGAAAAACGATCCTTACTTATATGCAAATAGACAATTTAGAGCTTACTAATTTTAAAAATTACAGTCACCTGTCAATTGAATTTCAGCCTGGTGTTAATTTATTTGTAGGAAGTAACGGTAGTGGTAAAACAAGTATTTTAGAAGCTATTAATGTTGCTTTAGGAGGTTTTTTTGCCTCGCAAGAACAAAAAATGCAAAGGGTAATAGAATTTGACGAAATAAAAATTACAAAAGGAAAAAGAGAGCCGACATCAACGGTATTAGCAAAATCTCATGTAATTGAAGGAAATTGGTCAAGAACAATTAAAAGAGATACTAAAACAAATGATGGTAAATTTCTCAAATCCGCATTAGAATATGGTCAAAATTTTTTTAAAGCTTTTGATAATCCGGAAGACAATACGATTGCACCATTAATTTCTTATTACTCATGTCAAAGATTATTTAAAGATTCTAGCAGTTCGGAAAAACAAAAATTTGATTTGGAAGCAGGCAGACGAAACGGCTATCTTCAATGTTTAAAAGAAAAAGCAATAAAACCGATTTTAAACGATTGGTTGGGTAAAGCTTTTACTTTAAATGAAATCAAAAAGTCAAAAAATATTCCAACTATTGATTTATCACTTGCAAATGTTGAATTAGCTATTGAAAAAACGTTAAATAAACTATTAAATATACCAAATATTTTTTCACTACATATTTATCAAAATCCTTTTTATGATAATGAATTATTCTTGCAATATGATGATGAGCATGACTTACCACTCTCCTATTATTCAGATGGTTTCAGAAATATACTATATTTGGTAATTGATTTGGTATGGCGAGCATCACAATTAAATCCTTGGCTTAATTTAGAACAAATTACAGAACAAGTAAATGGAGTGGTAACTATTGATGAAATTGATTTACACCTGCATCCTAAATGGCAATCTATAGCTGTTGAATTAATTCAATCGTTATTTCCAAAAGTTCAATTTTTTATTACCACCCACAGCCCTACTGTTGTGGCAAATTTTCAAAATGGAACACTATACCTTATTGCCGAAAATCAAATATCGGAGATTACAACCAAGTTTTTTGGAAAACAAATTAATACTGTATTAAGGGAAATTTTGGGTGCACAAGACAGGCATAAACCTACACAAGATAAAATTGATTTATTATTGCGTATGATAGGTAATTACGCTCCGGAACAGGAGATAAATATATTACTTTCGGAATTAACTGAATCATTAGGTGCAGATGATATTGATATCCAAAGGGCTATTGCTTTAATTGATTGGAATAAAATTATGGTAATGACCTATTTTAGTGTACTAAAGAATTATTAAATATATTCGCTATCCTTACTTGGTAAGGGGTTTAGCGTTTTGGAGTACGGTACTTCCGAATAGCAAACCTACTTTGCTTCATACACATAGCACATAAAGCCTTGTCAAAATCAATTTTAACACCGTTGTCGTATTTAGCAACTAACTCGGCATCCGTTAAGCCTTTATGCTTTGTATGCTGTGTT
>CAIWXG010000166.1 GCA_903916555.1 uncultured Bacteroidota bacterium | reverse complement strand
TCATGAAATTTGAAAAAATATCAGCAAAAATTATTTTATATATAGGATACTTAATTGGCATAGGTTGCATACTTAATATATTGGGTTGGCAGTTTGATGTTACTATTTTTAAAAGCTTGTTTCCTGATATTGCACCAATGCTACAAGGGTTTCGTCAATTGCTTATACTTATAGGTTTTTCAATTTCATACATAACACTGATAGGATATATGTATGAAATAACACCCGCTTATAAATATGAAGTTTTTACACCAATGGCTGTATTTTCATCTATAGTATTTATTTTTTTGTATATAGGCTTATTCTTAACCAATACAAAATATTTAATTGTAAAGGCATTTCTTTCAAATTTAAGGGGTGGTCATTTATTAAGAACCTCAATACCGTTTCTACTTCTTTTGCCTTTTGCTATTTATTATTTATGGGTATTAGGCGAAAAGAAATCACTATTTCCTAATTCATTTGGTGTTGGTTTGTATTTTTCAATATTTGTATTTTGTATTTATCTTTTCATTACCCTTTATGCTTCAATGGAAAATAAGAAAAATCTGGTAAAAATATTATCAGACATTCAATTAGAAGATAGCGAAAAAAAATACAAATTACTTTTCAATTCATTTCAAGAAGGAGCAGCTACAATAAATAGAGATTGTAATATTATTTTATGTAACCCAAGTTTTTGTTTCATTACAGGTTATCCTGAAAATGAAATTACAGGAAAAAATATGATTTTCTTATTAGTACCTGAGGGTGATAAAAATGCATTTTTATCACTACTTCGCTCTGATGATACCCTAAAACAAAATGAATTAAAAGCTGAAATAATTAAAAAAAATGGTGAAAAAATTTGGGTTTCAGTTAGAGTAAAAACATTACAACATCAAAATAAATCTAATTTTACTCAATTAATTACAATTACTGATATAACCGAGTAAATTCTTAAAATAGAAGATTTAAGAGCTTTTACAGCCTCTGCCGCTCACGATTTAAATGCACCTCTTTCAAGAATATCAGTTTTAGCAGACTTTATTAAAGAAGAAATAGTGGATGGAGAACCCAAAGCGTATTTAGATATAATTTCTGAAACATGTAGTTCAATGTCTCAATTATTAAAAGACTTACTCTTGTTTTCAAAACTTAGTGCCGGTCAAGTAGAAAAAAAGGACTTTGAGTTATTGCCTTTAGTAGAAAATATTATTAAAACTATTAAGCCCAAAACGCACAATGGAGAAATAATTATTTATCCATTACCTTCTATTTTTGCTAATGAAAGTGCTATTAAACAACTTTACACTAATTTATTATCAAACGCAATAAAATATTCATCTAAAAAAGATTTCTCAATTGTAGAAACCGGTGTACTTGAATCTAAAAAACAATTAGTTTTTTATGTAAAAGACAATGGCGTGGGCTTAAATACCCAACAGTTAAAAACAATTTTCACTCCTTTTAAGCGCTATCATCATGATTTTGAAGGCAATGGGATGGGCTTGGCAATTGTAAAACGTATAGTAGATAAGCACGGGGGTAAAATTTGGTTAGAATCAATAGAAAACGAAGGACTAACAGTTTACTTTACTTTATCGTCAGAATACACAGTATAGAAAACTTGTTTAAGTAATTATTCTTAAAATAAACCATGCAATTGTGCATCTATTCTTTTTATAACTTCAGCTAAATCTCCTTCAATATCTTCAAAATTACAATTATCTACATCAATAATTAGTAAAGGTCCATCCTTATAATTTGCTATCCACTCATTGTAAAATTTATTCAATCTTTTTAAATAATCTAATCGAATATTTTCTTCATATTCACGTCCTCTTTTTTGTATTTGCTCAACTAATTTTGGCACAGAAGCTTTTAAATAAATTAAAAGGTCGGGGGCTTGTATTAAAGTTTTTAAATTATCAAAAAAAGAGGAATAATTTTCAAAATCTCTATGCGACATGAGCCCCATATCGTGTAAATTAGGAGCAAAAATACAAGCGTCCTCAAAAATAGTTCTGTCTTGTATAACTGTAAAGTCTCCTTTTCTGATTTCAAGAAGATGTTTTATCCTATTATTTAAAAAATATATTTGCAAATTAAAAGCCCAGCGAGGCATATCTTCATAAAAATCTATAAGATAGGGGTTGTGGTCAACATCTTCATAATGTGGTGTCCATTTATAATGTTTCGCCAATATGCCGGTTAATGTTGTTTTACCGGAACCTATATTACCTGCAACTGCAATATGTTTAGTAATTAATTTGGACATGATTATAAATTGATATTTTACAAAAAATGAAGATAACTGTTTCTAATTTCTCAAAACTAAAATCAATAATAATTAATACCTATTAGCTGCCTTGCACCCTCAATTGTAATTGCTGCACTTTCTCTTGCTTTTTCAGCACCTTGTTTTAAGATTTTACGTATTCTATTTTCATCCCTCTGTAAATCATTTGCATTAGTTCTTATGGGATTTACAAATCCAACCATATCTTCAGCTAATTGTTTCTTTAAATCACCATACCTAATAGTACAATTATTATAAGCATTAATAAAATACTCATAAGTTTCTGATTTTGAAGTTAGTTTCAATAAAAGAAATAAATTTTGAATAAAATCAGGCATAATAGCATTTGGTTCTTGTGGTCCTTGGTCTGTTTTTGCCTTCATTATTTTTTTGCGTATTACATCATCATCATCATTTAAATATATTGTAGCATTTATATTTTCGCTTTTACTCATTTTACCCAAACCGTCTAAACTCATTATTTTTACGGTTTCTTCGTTGGAACGATAAACATGAGGTTCAGGAAAATAGTACCCGTATCTGCTATTAAATCGTTGTGCAAAATTTCGTGCCATTTCAAGGTGTTGTTCTTGGTCTTTACCAACCGGTACTTTTACAGCACGATGTATAAGAATATCTGCAGCCATTAAAACCGGATAGGTTAATAAACCGGCATTTACATTATCCGGGTTCAAGCGTACTTTTTCTTTAAAAGTAGGTACTTTTTCTAACTCACCCATATAGGCTAGCATATTAAGCATTAAATATAATTCAGGTATTTCAGGTACATCGCTTTGGGCATATAAAACTGCTTGTTCAGGGTCTATACCACTGGCTATATATTCTGCTACTGCCCTAAATACATTTGTTTTAAGGTCTTTGGGGTCTGGATGTGTGGTAAGAGAATGATAATCTGCAATAAAAAAATAACATTGATGCTCATTTTGCATTTTCAGGTAATGCTGAATTGCACCAAAATAGTTTCCAAGATGTAGATTTCCGGTAGAACGAATACCGCTTACAACAATTTCTTTACTCATAATGCGAAGGTAAGCAAGGTTTTAAAATATTAGTCTATTAAAAACAAAATCGCTTTTTAATAATGGATTACAATTATACTTTACTTTTTATCTAAATAAAAGTCTTCGGCACCATTTATTTGCTTACCGGTATCATCTATTTGATATATAGAACATAAAGTATCATTGGGGTTTATGGTAAATTCTTTTCTTATTACCAGTTTATTACTTACAATAATAGCATCAATAAAAGACTTGTCTAATGTTATAATACTATCTTTAATACTATATTTACCCATAAAATAATCAGCACCCAGTATAGTCCAATTTGTTAATTTATAGGTATTATCTGTTCTAAAGTCAATCCAAACGCCATTGAAATCTATAATTTTACTTCTACATCTAAAATTATTTGGCGAACTATCTTTCTGATATTGAATATATAAAATAATACTAAAACATATAGATAATAAAACACCACTAATAGTTGGCAAAAAAGAAAAAACATCTTTATCTATTCTGTAATACTTTCTATCTTTAATAAATACAATTACAAAAATAACAATTGAAATTATTGCAACAAAAATATCAGGAATAAAATCAAAAACAAATGAATGGTCAATAGTTCTAATAAAATACCAAATTGCAACTAAGCCAACTATGAGAATTATACCTATTCTTATTTTTGTGTCATTTCTAATCACTTTATTTACTTATTATTTAGTATCAACCTGCTAACTACAATACCCTTTTCAAATTCGCACTTAATAAAATAGATTTCGGTTGTAAAATTGGATAAATAAATAGTATTGAAATTCTTAAAAACATTACTATTTTCATATATTTCATTTCCTAAAACATCTATTATACTTATTTTATTTAATTTATCAGCATTAGTATTGTAGACAATATTTATTAAACCATTACTTGGATTGGGAAAAATTTTCAATTCTCTATCTACTTCTATTTTGGAAACTCCTGACGGCCAACCAAGCAAATTCGGGTGCTGAACTAAAGTAATATTTTCACCATCTACACCGGCAACTGTTGTTACACAAGAAACCATAGCAGCAGCTTGTTGAGGTGTAAATAAATGCATACCTGTATCGTCAGTATAATCCATAAAATCAAGACAAGCTATTCCATAATGTTGTGTATCTACAGTGCCATAATATTGGCATGCATCATTAATAGTTCCACTTGTAATAGTATAACTTGGGTTGCCGCTTGTATGTGTGCTTTGTGGTGGCGTATCGTCTATGCCATCATCACGCCCACCACTACTCCATGGGCATAGAGTGCCATCATCACCCCATACATGCGATAATTCAAAAAAGTGTCCGCACTCATGCGTCATAGTCCTTCCCTCATCAAAAAAAGTTCCTGTACCGGTTGGGGTATAATTATCGGTAGATAAAACCCTTTTACCGAATACATTCCATTTCAGTACAATACCCTCCTCATTATCAGGGTTTGTCCAACCCCAACCACCCGAAACAGTAAAAAATTTAGACAAGGTTATACCACCTAAACCCATACCATCTAAGAAATTTATGCACCATACATTTAAATATTTTGTTACATCCCATGCATCTAAGCCAGGAGAAAGAGATGTTGCCCCTGTACCTAATGTACTATGTTTTGCATCGCTGTAATGGTTAGTCCACCCGTTAAAACCAATTGAGCTTATTATCCTTACTTCATATCCCGGTGTACTGTTGCCATTCAGGTCTGTATGCGCTAAACCAAAATGAATACCCGACGAAGCAAATAAGGATTTCCAGCCAAAAGGTATGGCAATAGAGTCTGCATTTTGGGCATTAAAATCTCTATTAAGAACTGCAATTTGAGAATCACATCTTTGTTTTATTCCTGCATCACCACCTAATTGATTATATTTAAGTGTATCTATTACAATATGAAAAATTACCGGTATTGCAGTTATAGAACTTGTTCGTTCATTTTTTCCTGATTTTCTTTCTTCAAGAATGTTTTCTGCTTTCTCTTTTAATTTAATTTTATTTTGCTCTATTCGTGTAGCTAATTCAGGTTCTTCATTTATTTTATACTCTATATAATCAGGTAAGCCACACTTTCTCTGTGCATTTACAAAAAAAGAAATTAATGTAAACAAAATAATATAAAATAAAAAAATCTTCTTCATATAAACCTATTAATTTTAAAATCAAAAATAGGAAATACAATTGAAAATACAAAAATTTTAATAATATAAAATTAATTTAAATAAAACCAAATTTATTATTAAATAATTTGCCGGTAATATTACCAACTATAATACCAAGTATTGCACCGAAGGTAATATCTAATGGATAATGGACACCTACATAAACCTGTGCATAAGCAACTAAAACAGCCCAAAGAATTGCTATAGCCCAAATTCCTTTTATTTTCTTTTGAAGTGTTATTGCTGCAAAAACCCCCATGGAGAAATGATTAGAGGCATGAGAAGAAGGAAAACTATAACCACCACCACAAGGTACTATTAAATGAATTACACCTGTTAAATCTAAACAATTACAAGGTCGTGTTCTATGAAATAATGGTTTTAAAAGAGAAGCACTAATTTGGTCTGACAATGCAAATGTCAACAAAAATAGACCACACCAAATCCATCCTTTTTTACCAAATTGTTTGGGCATAAACAATAACAAAAACAGATATAAGGGAGCCCAAAACCACTGGTTTCTTACAAAAGGAATTATAGAATCAAAAAAAGCATTATGCCATTGAGTATTTAGGTAATACCAAGCAGCGTGGTCTAAATAGATAATAGCATTATGTATATTATTAAACATTTTTCTTTTTAAATACCATTATTAATCTTGCTGAATCACTGGAAAAGTATGGATTTAATTCATAATCACCAAAACTGGCTACTAATGACAAACCTGCAATTTTAAACATTTTTATAAAATCTGATAAAGAAAATTTTGCAACGCTTTCTATATAGTATTTTTGTTTCCTTTCGGCATCAATAAATTTTATTTCTTTTATAATGTGTTTATCATCAATTTTTCTAGTTATATTAAAAACATAGCTGCCTATATGTATTATTTCTTCTTTTACTAAATTTGATACAACAGCTTCATAATTAAGATAATCTACAACAAGAATTCCATTAGAGTTTAAACAACCTACAAATGCTTTTGCAGCCAAATTATGGTCTCGAGAATTTAGAAAATAACCAAAACTTGTAAAGAAATTAAATGCATAGTCAAAATAATTTATATAAAAAGGCATTCTCATGTCCTGAACAAAAAAATTCAAATTTTCAGTTTCAAATGCTTTTGCTTTTGCAATAGCAGGGTGCGAAATATCTATGCCTGTAACATCATATTTATGCTCGGCAAGTTGTTTTGCAAACCTACCTTCACCACATGCAATATCCAACATTCTACTGCCAACAGGTGGTTGTAAATATGCCAATAATTTAATAAGAAATTCTTGCGCTTCTTGTTCATCCCTATTTTGATATAGTATTTTATAATAGGGCGAATCAAACCAATTTTCATTACACTCCATATTCATTCTAAAAAATATACTTAAAAAATAATTAAAGTTGCCATTCTACAATTTTATTAACCCATTCCGGTCTGTAAGATGTTTCTACTTTAATATAATTATCGGTAAAACCCTCCATATTACCATTTTTATCTGCTATCTCAAAAAGTACATTTCTTTTTGTACCCATTTGAGACTCTGTGAAATATTGCATTTTTTGATAAGACAAATTTCTTAAAATTTTATTTCTATCTTGCCTAATAGTTAAAGGTACAACTTCTTTCATTTCTGTAGCAAGTGTATTATCCCTTTCAGAATAGGTAAATACATGCAAATATGAAACATCAATAGCATGAATAAAATTGAAAGTTTCTTTAAAATCTTCCGCTGTCTCTCCCGGGTAACCTACAATTACATCGGCACCAATACAACAATGCGGCATTAGCTTTTTTATAAGTGCTATTCTTTCACTATATAATTCTTTCTTGTATCTGCGCCTCATAGAAGCTAATATTTTATTACTTCCACTTTGCAACGGAATATGAAAATGAGGTACAAATTTAGTTGATTTTGCTACAAATTCTATTATTTCATTACTTAACAAATTGGGTTCAATAGAAGAAATACGTATTCTGGCAATCCCTTCTTCTTTATCCATTTCCTGTATTAAATCAAAAAAAGAATATTTATGAGAATTGCCTGTATTAATAATTCCAAAATCACCAAGATTAATGCCTGTTAATACAATTTCTTGCACACCTGCTGTGGCAAGTTCCCTCATATTTTCCAGTACACCATCAATAGTATTGCTCCTGCTATTTCCCCTTGCTTGCGGTATAGTACAAAAACTACAGTTATAGTTGCAACCATCCTGAACTTTTAAAAATGTTCTAGTGCGGTCGTTTATAGAAAAAGAACTATTAAAACCTTCTACTTCACTTATATTCCCGGCACATATTTTAGCTATGTCGCCGCTAGGTGGTTGCATTAGTAATTCTTTGAGATGTGTTGCTAAATTAAATTTTTCTGCGGCACCTAATACTAAATCAACACCTTTAATTTCTGCTATTTGTTGTGGTTTCAATTGTGCATAGCAACCTGTAATAACAACAGTAGATTCAGGACTTCTTCTGCGAATGCGTCTTACCAGCATTCTACATTCTTTATCTGCATTATCTGTTACCGAACAAGTATTTATAACATATACATCTGCAATGTCGTCAAAGTCTTTTTTAACAAAACCATCTACTTGCAGCGAACGGCTTAAAGTAGATGTTTCTGAGAAATTAAGCTTGCACCCTAATGTATAAAAAGCTATTGATTTATTCATTTATCTATAAAAGGTGCAAAAATAGGGAATAGCATTTTGATAGGAGTACTAAATAATAATTTTTATTTATTTTAAATAAAAATTTTAATATCTGAAGCCCATTTTAAAACCACCTTGCACCAAGCCACTCATCCCTTTATTTTCACTACCAATGCTATTAATATAACAAAAGCCAAAACCAAAATCTAACCCTACATAAATCTTATCGGTAGCATTCATGTTTAATGAATTATTTAAAATAATTCCGAAAACAGTATGTGTATTTACATTTCTTGATAGTACGCTATTATAACCATCGTAAGTAGTTGTTGTTTTCTGCCCTCCAGCTAATACTAATGATGGGCCTATTGCATATTGCGACTTACCAAAACTGCCAAAAGGATAGTATTTTATACCTGGCATAATATAAAACATTGGGTCTGTATTTGAACCGACATTTTGATTATTACTTAAATTAAATGTAGTAATGATAGGAAAATAAAATGCAAAAAGTCCTTCTTTATCTAATGCTTTTTCAAAATTTACTGCTATACCTACTCCATTTTCTGTAAACTGGAATGGTGAAAATGCAAAAATATGTGGTTTAGAAGAAATTTCGGTGTAATTAGTTCTGCTTTTTTCAAAATTAGATTTGCCTTGTTGATTGTTATTATCATTAAAAACATCTTCTGTACCGTTTTTGTATCTAATTTTTTCAACTTCTGTTTTCAAGATTGTATATTCCGGGCCTGTAACATTGTCTCTAAAAACATAAACAATACTTGTAGTATTTATTGTTTTCACTTTTACATCAAGTACATCTCCATTTGTTTTAAATATTTTATCTTGGGCATAAATGGTACCAATAAAAAATACGGCAAACACTAAAATAAAAAGTTTTTTGAAATTCATGATTTGTTTTTTTTAAAAGTTAATAAAAAATTATCTTAAATTTAGACTCAAAATGTTAAAATAATATAGCACAAATCATGCCAAAGTATATTAATACTTAAAAATTCCGTATTCACTTTCTATAATAAGTTCTTTTTTATCTGAATCTGCTATATAACCCGATATTACTGCATCAATATTAAAACTATTAGCTATTTCAATTATACTTTTTGCTGTTTCTTTATCTGTAAACAGTTCCAATCTTTGCCCCATATTAAATACCTCGTACATTTCTCTCCAATCTGTTTTTGCGGCATCTTGTATCATTTTAAAAAGAGGTGGTACGGGTAGTAGATTGTTTTTTACAACTTTTAATGCTTTTGGTAAATAGTGTAAACACTTAGTCTGCCCACCACCACTACAATGTATAATACCGTGTATTGCATTAAAATGTTTTTCAATAACCTTTAAAATAACCGGAGCATAAGTACGAGTAGGCGATAATAATAGTTTACCTATATTTAAGGGTGTTTCATTAGTATCTAACAATGAATAGCAACCATTATACACTACATCATTGGGTAGATTAGGGTCAACACTTTCGGGGTACTTTAATGCATATTCTTTTTTTAGCATTTCATGGCGGGCACTTGTTAAGCCATTACTACCTATACCGCTGTTATATTCTGTTTCGTAAGTAGCTTTGCCATAACTTGCTAAAGAAACAATAACATCCCCACTCTGCATTTTTTCGGTTGTTATTAACTTGCTGCGTTCCATTCTTGCCGCCATAGTGCCATCAACAATTATTGTTCTTACCACATCACCCACATCTGCTGTTTCGCCACCCATAAGCATCATATCTATGCCTAATCCCTTCATTTCATTAAAAAAATCTTGTGTGCCATTTATTATTGCTCCAATAACATCGCCCGGAATTAAAAGTTTGTTTCTGCCTATTGTAGATGAATAGGTAAATGGCCCGGTTGCACCAATACAAAGCATATCATCAATATTCATTACAATTGAGTCTATTGCTATATCCTTCCACACGCTTAAATCGCCTGTTTCTTTCCAGTACATATAGGCAAGTATAGATTTTGTACCGGCACCATCGGCATGCATGATATTGCAAAATCTAGCGTCATTGCCCCAAAAATCATCATATATTTTACAAAAAGCATTCGGATATATACCTTTATCTAATTTGGCAATTGCTTTATGTACATCTTCTTTCTGTGCCGATACGCCCCGTTTATTATACCTATTATCCATATACTTATTAAATCTGACTATTTTTTAAGATTAGCAAATGTACGGAATCGTTTTTTGTATTTTATTGTAGTTGAAGGCTAAAAATAACCCGTTTACTCTTAAAAATTTAAATGGGCAATTTATTTTTTGTAATTTATTGATAATGAAGCACTTGTGAAAATAAAATTGCTCATTAATTGCTCGTTTGTATATCATAGTGAGTTATTTTTTTTGTTAGGTATTTGGCTTTTAGGGTGTAAGGTATTTTATTTTAGAATAGCTCTTTTATGTTTAATTGCACCAATTTAAGGTGGGTTTGGGTTGTATTTGTTGTGGGGTAAGGGTTTGATGGTTGGTGTTTTTTGTGTGATTTTTAGTTTATGCTATTTTTAATTAGTGGCAATCCGGTTGATTTTAAACAGCAAAAGAGGCTGCACGTTTTCAATATTCTTGCAAGCAGACGCTTGCTCATTTTAGGTCTCCGTTTGTGATAAGTAAGTAGTTTTTGTATAATGTGTTAAGATATGTATAATTTCCTAAAAGCCTGTATGGCTTACCAGTAAAGCTTTTCAGACATTTTTATTTTGCATAGGTACAAATTAGGTACAAAACGACCAAATTTATAAACCTTACTAATCATCTAAACAAGTTTGTATTAAATTCTACTATCATTAAAATTCAATGGCGGGGGGGCTTGTTCCTATATATTGCCTTGCCGGCTTGCATATCTATAAAATTTTCATATTTTTGTAAATAAAAAATATTTAACAAATAAATATGTCTAATTTCAATGCTCCATCTAATGCTTTTAATAAAGGCAATCAATTTTATAATCTTGCATCCTATACAGGTAGAGCTAAAGTCTTCACTACACCCGACGACCTTTGGTCTGCTGCGTGTTCTTACTTTGATTGGTGTGTAAGCACTCAAATAATTGAATGTCGTTATTATGGCAATGATGTAAAGCTTATTGAATTGCCTAAAATGCGTGCAATGTCTTTACAAGGTTTAAGCAACTATTTAGGAATATGTAATTTAAGGTATTATAAAAAACTTGCCGACTTTTCTCCTATCGTAGAAAAAATACATGATGTAATATATACACATAATTTTTGCGGTGCTGCTGTTGGTTTGCTTAACCCTTGTATTATTTGGCGGAGGATAGGGTAGGTAAATCGCATATCTCAAAATAGTTAGCTTTGTCCAATTAAATAAAAAATATATAATTCGTAACAATATAAATATGTGTTCATAAATATATTTATGGGTTTGAATCATCACCCATATCATCAAAAGCCGAATGAGACCCAAATTTTCCTCTTTCTCTAAATGTATAAAAATCTCTTGACCCGTCTAATTTTCTTTCGTCTTTGTAGTCTTTCTTAATATTATAATTTTCAATTTTAGGATTTAATATAGGCTTTCTATTTTCTATCTTTTTATGATGATTAACATTCGTTTTGTTTGCATTATATTTATTTATATTCATTTCTATATTATTCGATGTTGGTTTTTTAACTTTATTTTTTTTAATACCTCTGCATTTTCTTTTGTGTTTTATTATGTTTTTTACATGTAATTTGTCTCCGCAAAATTCACAAACTGTATAATTGTTTATATAATTAATTACTTGTGAACTTATTGCTGGTTCTTCTTTCCTTTCAATATTTGAATTATTTGTATTTATGGTCTTATTAACTGTATGCTTATTTTGCCGTTTGCCTCTGTGTCTTAATGGGGAATTAACTCCTTGAGTACTAACTCTGCTATAATTACTATGTAAATTAAAGCCCTTATTATTACTTCGCATACCTGTTCCGCAACAATAGTCGCAATCCTCAACAAATCCATTACAGTAACAGGCAATTTGTTGTGATGTTGGTGCTTGTGCTAAATCTTGCACTTTTATAATTAAGGTGCTAAAGCTATTCTTTTTATCCAATGCTGCTTTTTTCACATCGTCATAAATTGAATAATAATGGTTTATTTCATTATTTAAATTTTTAAATTCCTCCAATGAATTGCAAGACGAAATTTTATTAAAAAGTGTCTTTTTAATATTTTCCAACATATATTTTGCTATTTGAATACAACTACATAAAAAAAATCAGCTATAAAAACTTCGTTTTTGCCCATTGTTTTAATTTCGAAACAAAACACACATCAACGTTATGATATATTTATTTTATATTTAACTTGGTTGATGGTATTATACTATCAATTTGTGGTGCATCGGAATTCATATTTACCACAATTGCCGTTTTTATATCCTTTTTTAAATAATCAAATAATATAATTATTTCCCTCTGTTATAGTCAATACATTCACGAATATCTCGGTCAATAGCACCTTTTGTTTTACCTGATTCTAACCTTGCTTTTATTTCTGGCACTTCCTTAATATTTATGAATAGGTCTTTTACGCTGATTTTGTCCCAAGTGAGTTTATATATATTTTTATCGCTTTTAATCCAATTTTCACACGCACTCCAAACAATATCCTTTTTATTTCCATTTTTTGGTATATTGGCATTAGCATTTATACCTAACTCGTTTGATTTCCGTGTATTGGATGCAAAAAAAACTTGTTCTTGAAAAAGCAATCTTTTTCTTTCTATTGCTTCATTTAATTTTTTTGTTACCTTTTGTTGCTCTTGTGTTAAAATGGCTACTTCATTTTTGGCAGCTATCTGTTCTTGTGTATAATCTTCATTACCTTCAGTGTAGACGATAAGTTCCACTTGTTTTGCATCATATCTGTCCATCATTTTATGCCTATCCTCTTTGGATAATAATGCGTTTCCCATACCTTTTTGAGCATGTCCAATATCTGCTTTTAAAAATTCAATTTTTTCGCGCCTGATTTGCAGTGCAGCTATTGCCTCATCTAATATATTTTGCATTTCATTCATTTTAATAATTTTTCCAAAATCAATAATATCTTTAATTTCAAATTTATGTTCTTCTCCCTTATCACTTAAAAGAATTATTTCATCTTTTGAAATAATAATATCTTCCTCCGTTATTGTATTTCGAACTTTCCCACTTGTATCAAAAGAATAATTGCTAAATAAATCCATTGAGAAATTAGCCTGTTCTACTGTCAAATCTGTATTTTCAATTTCAAACCCTAAATCCTTTAACTCTTTAATTAGTTTATATTTTATGCCTATTTGATATGACTCATGGTCAATTTTGCCATTTGATACTATCCACTCTCTAATCTTACTGTATGTTATTTCACACCATTTTCCGAGTGTATATTCATCTATATTATTGTCTAATACATCATACCTTATTGACTTTGCAATTTCTTTTATTAGTTTAAAAAAAGAAAAATACTCATGCCTGTCTTTAAAATATTCCATTAATATAATATCCTTAGTTACCCTTATCATTTCCCGTTCATATTTATCTTCTTTTGCAGATTCATTTGGAAAAATAAACCCACAATGTTTGCAGACCCTTATTGACGCAGGATTTACAAATCTACATTCAGGACAAGATTTCACTGGTGCTTTTCCATTTTTGGGTTTTTCCGGATTATTGAATATATCTTCCCAATCTGTATCTTCACTCCATAATCCAAAACAACTAACGTTGTCTCCTAAATCAAGAATAATATGTTCAGTTTTAAATTTGCCATTTTTATAATCATATGCTCTCGCACTTCTACCACACATTTGCTTATAAAGAGTAAATGACTTTGTTGCTTTATTTATGATTACACCTTGTACGGATGGCTCATCAAATCCAGTATTAAATATTCCTACATTACACAATATTGCGCCGTCTGTATTTTTAAGCCAATCTAAGCAATCTTTACGGTAGTCATCTGTAGCGTCTGAATCTAAATGCCTTGCAAGTAAGCCTTTGTTGACCATTGCATCTGTAACTAATTTTGAATGCTTTTTATTTGCATTAAAACAAAGCATTTTTTTGTTATATGCGTATTGAGCATAAGCAGCAATAGTGTTATTAATTTGCTTTGGTGAAGATAATTCCTCACCCATTTTTTCTAAATCGAATTCTGCCCCAGTTAAATCATCAATAAGTTTAGACCTATCGAAAGTATCAAGATCAAGTTTAAATGTAGCATCTGGAACAACTCCTCTATCGGGTTTTATTTTATTAAGTTTTATAAGTTCCTCAATCGAACAACCTACTACAATGGAGTCGTAATGATCCTTTAAAGGATCTTTTATCTTGGCTGATATTGGCGTTGCTGTAAACCCTATTCTTTTGGCACTTTTGAAGTAATCAAATATTTTCGTAAATTCATTTCTATGTGCTTCATCTACAATGACTAAACCTACATTTTGCATCCTTTCAAATAATCGCCTATTCACTCGATCATTATTTATTCGTCTATCAAATGTATTAACCATAGCTATATATACTCTTATGTTCGGTAAATAACTATGATTATTTACATCAATTTTTTGAGCTTTAATATCATACCAATCATTGAATGTTTTTTCAGTTTGATTTAACAGTTCTTTCCTATGCACAAAAATAATAACATCTTTTTCGTGATTGTTTATGAATTCATTTGTTATAGCTGCGAAAACAACTGTTTTTCCTGCACCAGTACATAATTGAGCAATTATTGATTTGTGATGTAATAATTTTTCTTTAATTTTTTTAACAAATTTTTCTTGGTAGGGTTCTAACTCATATTGTTTACTCATATTGCAATATTTATTTTTTCTAAAATTTTGTTCACTCAGGAGCATAAAAATAGCGTAACTGAAATTCCTCTGCCGTTCAAGGTTGTCGAAGACCTACCGCAAGCAAAAGACACAGTTACGCCGTTACGGCGTACTACATCCATTGAGTGCTTGCGGTATTATAAATTTTCGACATTTAGAACGGCAACACTATGTTATAATACGACTATCTTAAATAGTCTTTAGTTATTTATGTTATCATTTTATCTTATTTTAGTTTGTAAAATTACTATTCTTTCTTATCTCTCCTAATCTTTTAGAATTAAATATTATTATGTATTGTTTCATCTTGTTTGCTTAAATTTTATTCCACTGCTTAATCAGGGTTACCCCCTTCCGCTTCATAGGCTTGTTCTTAGCTAAATTATATTCTTTGCTTCTTAACTGCTTGCTATTGCTTAATTATGTTCTGATTATTGTCCTTTGGGTTAAATATTGGGTTTCCCCATTATAATTATTTAAAGGTTGAAAATATTAGAAAAGCAAAAAATCAACCATTAAATAATTATGATGCAGTGCGAGTAGTTGGTGCTTAATAGTATTACTGTAGTTTGTGTTCGCACTTATGGGGCTACAGTCCTAATAACATAAGGCGGGCAGGCTTTTGGCAAGTGTAATAAAATTAATATTGCGTTGGCTTGTGTGTTGGCTATTAATTTTATTTCTCTTGCCTGTGCGGTGCTAAAAAATGGGGTTTGCTGTGCGTTGGCTTTTTTGTGTGTTAGCAAGCAAACTGCATTTTTGCACATGGCAGGTTTTGATGTACGGTTAAAGTTGGTTTAAGTATAGTTCTATTTAACATAACAACGTTATGTAACAAAAAATGCTCTTGAAAAAATTTAAAACTAATTTTTAGCTTACATAACTACTTGTTATGTTATTTAGGTTATATGCTGAATCAACTTTAATTGTACCTCAAATAAAATAGATGCGTTTCCTTTGAATTTTTTTATTTCTACCAGTTATACTGTTGAATGACTGCTCTGCTGCTTAATCTGTGAGGGAGTGCTTGGGTTGTTAATATGATGCGTTTCCTTTTCGGGGTCGTGTCTTGTTGCTGCTAAGGGTTAGTGAATTATCTAAATCAGGGTGGTTGGCTGGCGTATTTACTTCGCGTAATTTTTAGCAGTTGACGAGACTAATGGCTGTTGCTGGCTGGTTTAGTATGCTGCCTATAAAATATATTAGCTTTACATTGTGTCGCTTAATTAATGCTTACGTTTGCTTGTTTACAATAATGAAAAAATGAACCAATATTGATACCTTTCCCTCTTGATTTTAAAAATCCTGTATAATGTTTTTCTGTATTATCAAATATATACTTACTACTTGGCGAACAAACTGAATGAAATAAACTTCTACCATTTTCACCAAATTCGTTTGCAAATGCAAAACCAATATTTCTATATGTTTCGTAGTCTGGAGCTACATCAATATTTCCTTTTTCCATTTCTTTTATACAAAGCTCTACCTTATTAAGAGTATTACTTCTAGATATATTATTATTTGACTTATATATAATTTGCTGCCTTTCAATGTGCAATTTCTTGAATATTTGTGCACAATGATTAAAGTATCCGTCTTGGTCATAAGAATACCCGCGTGAACTTGCTACATTCTTTGGCAAAGGGTCAATAATAATACCATTATCTTTAAATGCTTTTTCCATTGCCTTGAAATGTTCCTTATGCTTTTCTGGAAATGCTATCGGTATCAACCCCCAGTACCCTCTACCCGATACGGACAATCCGCAGTATGCTACATTCTTTATGTTGCTCAATTGCTGTTTAAGTTTGGTATAATTTGCAATATTTTCGTTGCCTTTTAAATCAACATCAAATTGTATAAATCCACTATGCATTATTAAACTTTCAGCATTCCTTTTCGTAAAAGTTCCACTTGGTGTAATAACTGGTAATGTAGATTTTACTATATCCCTTTTCTCTTTATCCGAAATTTTTCTAATTTCTTCAACTTTGTTTTTATGCTTTTCAGATTTAAGCCAAGTTAATAAATTTACGTTCTTCGGGTTGTTTGAGGTTGTATAGTTTTCAAAACAACTTACCTCAATATCAAGTATAGATTTTAGCATAATATGTAATTTATATAAAGTAGTTAAGCAGTTAAGGTTTCATTGTTTTTGGTGTATGCTGATTTTTTTTTACACATATACCCCTATTCAGTAGTAACCTTAACTGCTTAACTACTAAAACTAAAAATTTGCTTACCGTTATTGGTTTTTGCTATAAATTTCCAGTCTTTACTCTCGGCAAATATTTTTAACCAATTAGTAAAACCTCTTTGTTTAAAATCGCTTTCACTACTATAATATGTATCTCTAAAGTCTTCAAATTTTATTGCCGTATCGTAATGGGTCTTTGCTTCAAAATTTTGTTCCTCAACCCAATTACAAAAATCTTCGTTTGTTGATTGTATTAGTTTATTTTTATTCAACCCTTTATATTGATAGTTTTGAATACCGTTTAGTAAATAATTTCTAACACAATCAAGCATAAATGAAAAGAACATATTCCATTCTTGTAAATCCCAATCATTATTGTCAAAAAATAAACATCCGTGTTCTTTTTTTATTGGTTCTTCATTTCCAAACTTAATTTGTTTAGAATAGTGATTTGAAAATTCTATAATTAATTGTCTTCGTTTATTTGTTGTTCCATTTCCATTTAAAATTGCATTACTACAAATTAGCATTTTTGGGCTGTCCTCTGGCTTGATAAAAAACTGAGCTTTATATTTTTTCTCTATACTCCAACCATCGGTTAAAACTGAATGGAAAGTTTCAAAACCCAAATCCGGTTTAACATCATCCAACCAAACAACTTGCGTACTTTCCGAAATGTCTTGATACTTAAATCTATCATTGGGGTCAAATTTTTTACCGTCAATTTTAGCAACGTTTCGCATTTGTTTTATGCCATTTGCTAATAACCCTTTTCCTGTTCCTCCCATTGGGTTTTTTAAGTTGGTTATTTCTTCATCATATGCTATCACAGCCTGACCTCTGCTTGGGTCTGAATAATTGTGTAGTAAATATCCAATTGACGAAATAAATGCGTTCAATCTATCACATTCATTATTTGATACATTTGAAATAAATTTTGAGAAATGGCAATCTTTGTTTTCAGAATTGTATTTAAGTTCATGGTCAATTATTTGGGTATCCCAAATACATTGATTATTTATCATATTGTACTCCAAGAATTCAAAACAGGACTTTTTCACCACGACAATCGTGTTTGTAAAAAAATAATACGATATATCTTTCGTATCCCGTAAAATTGGCTTTGAATGAGTCTTTAAATGTTCAAGAAAATTGTCATTAAAAATTAAGTGGCTTTGTTTAAGAAATGTTTCACGTAGGTTCTCAGCTGATAAAGGTGCACTATGACCGTTACAATCTACTTCTATTGTCTTGCTTATCGCTTTTACTTCACTAAACATATCATCCTTTAAGATACTTTGCTCAACCTCGCAGATGATATTGTCAATTTCTCTAATTAAAATATAGGAATTATTACCCCTATATCGTTTGTAAAATCCTTTGGACTCAAGTTTGCAAATAATACCGTACCTATATAATGATATTGTATAATCACTAAATTTCTTGTCAAACATAATTAACCAAATATCAAAGGCAAACTCTCTTTCTGAAATGAGTGTGGCTGATGTGCCATTAAAGTCGGTATCAGGTGGAATATTTATAATCCTTTTATTCTTTTCAATCGCTAAAGGATTTTCTTCAACTAAACCATTCATAAACATTTACCTCCTATTATGCGTTCTATTCTTTTCTTTAATTCTTTTTTATCTAACCATACCTTTAAAGGAATAACCATTGCTGCGTGTTCTACATCGCCTTCCCAAACTCCAACAATTACACTATGTTTAGGAATAAACCATGATGGTTTTAATTCAATTTTTCTAAGTATAATTTTCCCTTTACTGGAGTTATTTTTATGTGAGCTCATAATAGTTTCCCCCTTTTTTTATTTTGTAAGTATGTAGTTGCTTCTTCTGAAATTTCTTTTTGTGTTTTTACTTTTCCGGTTCTTACCCATTCAATAAGCTCACTTTCAAAAAAATAGAGTTTACCCCCCCTCTGGTAATATGGAATTTCACTTGCTGCAATCTTGGCTCTTGCGGTGCGTTCTTTCAACCCTGTTACCTCCAACATTCTTGGGAATAAGACTGGCGTTTCTTGTTGCTGGGTGGTGGCGGGTGGTGGAGCAATATTCTTTATTGCTGCTTTTACTTTTTCTCCAATCAACTCCCCTAAGTCGTTAATGTTGATTTGGCTAAATATTACGTTACTGTCCATAAAATTTTTGTTTTATGGTGTAAAATTCATGCAATTGCAAAAAGTAAAACCCGTTAAACCCGCCATTATATAAAATAGTGGGTTTAACGGGTTTAGTAGGAAATTAGACTTTAAAGTCTTTGTAGTATTTCGGTCATTTGGTTTAACTTTTTATCTGGCAAAGCCGATGTTGATATTTTACGAAAAACTTCATTATCTAAATTACCCTCAAAGTTGAAAGTATTTTTACATATAGCTGTAATTATTGGTGCAGATGTTAATTCTATATCATCAATCCATTTTTTTTGTATGCAGATAAAAACAAAACACGCTAAATATGTTTGTCCACCTTTTTTATTCATCCAGTACATTTTATCATCCCTAACAGTAATAAATGGTTGAAAAGTAATAGCGTTATCGTCACGCAGTATCTCAATACATTTACTATAAATTTCAGTCTTATCCTTATGCCATATATCTAAAAGTGTTTTGCTTTTTATTTCTGTTTTTTTTTGGGATACTCGCTTCGGTTTGGATATTTCTTTATTCTCATTTTGGTTGTTTTGCAAATCTTTGTTGTATTTGAATAGCGGTATATATTCTCCACTAATATTGTATTCCTCTAAAGTAATTTGTAAATAGTGTTTAATGTCAAAACCATGTCTTTTTGCTCTTGAATAAATAATATCGGCTATTCCTTTCAACATTTGCCAATTCGCCGAGATGCTATTAGCTATTAAATCCTCACTGCTAAATAAATTATTACTACTCTCATTGTAAAATTTGCCAAGCCCTTGAAATGATATATAAAACCAAACTATGCGATTATAATATATATCTTCAATGTATGCCTTTAATGCTATCCTATCTGGAAGGCTATTAATCACTATCGACTCAAAATCCGCTACAAATTTTTTGCAATTATTTTCGTTATAAAGTACCTCGCTTTCGCTGTAGGAATTTCCTAATATCTGCGAATGTAAACTATTGTATGATTTATTAAAATAGCTCTTTAGTGTGTTTATGCTATCAAGGTTTATCATTGTCTAAAGTTGTATCATTATTTTATTTGCTGCTTCCTTTTTCTTCCCGTCTATAATCTTCGCATAAATTTGTGTTGTCGTTATATTACTATGACCTAACATTTTAGAGACTGTATAAATATCTGTTCCTAAAGTAATCTGCAAGGTAGCATATGTATGTCTAAAGCAATGAAAAGTAATATGCTTATTTATTCCTGCTGCTTTAATCCATTTGACTATTTGACTTGATTGCCATGCACTATATTTAATACGTGGAAATACTCGGTCTTTAGGCATTTTTCTTTTACCTAAAAAACTAAATGCTTGTGATGATATTGGCAAGGTTTCAGCTCTATCAGTCTTTTGTGTTATAAAACGGATGTAATAATTTCCGTTATCCTCAAAAACTTCATCCCAAGTTAATTTCTCTATATCTCCCCAACGTAAACCCGTTAACGCTGAAAACATACAAGCGTTTTTTAATTCTGGTAAATCGCAGGGTACTTTAACTAATTTCTGCAACTCCTCGCCAGTTAAATATTCTCTTTGCTTGTTTTCAACTCTTTTAATCCTTTTAACGTCCTTTATTGCATCTTCACTAAGTAGTTTGTCATTTATAGCATTCCTTAATATATTCAAAAAATTTGAGTAATACACGGATAAAGTATTATTTGATAAATACGACCTCTCTCCCAAAAATGCTTTGGCACTTAAAAGGTACTCTTTAAATTCTTCGCAAAAAGCTGGAGTAATTCTACTTACCATACAATTACCATTAGTGAATTTATCTAAATATGTATATGTTGCGACAAAGCTATTATCATCTCTAAGTTTTTTATTCTTATCTGCTATTGATTTGAAATATACAAGAAAATTAGCATTTCTATCAATAGTTAAAAATCCGTAATCCTTAGCTTGTAATTGTAGCTGTCTTTCTGCTTTAATATTCTCTGCTAACTCTAAGGTTTGTTTATTATGTTGCTTCTGTAGTGGTGTAAGCCTTAGTTTTTTAGGCTGTTTGTTACCATTAAGAACAGGCACTAAACGAGTAAGTTCTTTGTTATTACTTTTATATTTTTCTTCTTCATACTCTACATCTGAAAATATATAAAGGTCTAAAAAATCCCGTCTTGTTGCCTTGCCTGTATTCGGGTTTGTAATGGGTGGATAAAAATCAAAATAAAGTCTTAACCTGTTGTCCTGTATTGGTTTGGTTCTTATTGTAACTTTCATATGCTTAGTCTGTACATTTTTGTACCTGTAAAAAAGGCTGTACACCCCAAAGGTACAAAAAAGGTACAAATAAATTGACAAAATTAGCAGTTTAGTGCATTTATTTACATTGTAATTAACATTAATAATACTGTATATAAAGGGCTTTACATGCTATTGGGTGCATTGCTATGTGTATAGGTGCAAGTAGTAAATTATGATATGTCAAATTGAATGAAATTTGACATATCTTTGGTGAATACTATTTATCATTGTAGAATAGAAGAATCTTATTGTAATTCACCGGCAATTAACGAATATTCAGAATGATATGAAAAAGCAAACCATTTATTTTTATATTATTGTACTCTTTCTTTGTAGTTGTACTAAGCAAACTACAACAAGCCCAAATTATACGTCTAAAATTGTGCCGGGTAATTATATTTGGCATGGGTATGAAGATGGTA
>CAIWXG010000165.1 GCA_903916555.1 uncultured Bacteroidota bacterium | reverse complement strand
GTCTATTAATCTGTTTGTTTTCAGCAATTTATATGTGCAAGGTATGTATAATTAGTCGCTCTATTAAGCGGGGTCATGGTTCGACAAGGCTCACCATGACATTAAATTTTGTGCTATATATCGCAGCTATTTTATAAAATTGTAAAAATAATTATATGTGAAAGGTATGTATAATTAGTCGCTCTATTAAGCGGTGTCCTGGTTCGGCAAGGCTCACAATGACATTAAATTTTGTTCTATATATCGCAGCTGCTTTATAGAATTGAAAAAATAATTATATGTGCAAGGTATGCATAATTAGTCGCTCTATTAAGCGGGGTCATGGTTCGACAAGGCTCACCATGGCATTAAATTTTATTCTATATATCACTAACAATCATGGTTCAGACACTATTCCTTAACCACCCTTCTACTTACCCTCATTCCTGTTTCCGTATCACAAACCTCCACAATATATACACCTTTACTTAAACCACTAATATCTATCGTTTCTTTATTGCTTGTCATCCTGAGCTTGTCGAAGGATTGCCCCACAATATTGTAAATCCTTACCTTACAGCCCAAAGCACCCTCAATAGTAAAATTATCTTTTGCAGGGTTGGGGTAAATATTAATTGCTTCTAATATTTCAGAATTGTTTAAACCTGTTGTCCATACATAAACAGTAGCAGTATCATAAGTAACATGCCCGCATACATTTAACTCCATAACATAATGTGTGGTTATAGAGGGGTGTGCTTTAAAGCCTGCAGTATTGCTGTCTATAAGCACACCATTAGCATACCAGTAGCAGGGCAGGTAACCGGTGGTATCACCAATCTGCACACTGTCTGTGGCATCTGTAGTTGTTGCTCTGTCCACTCCGGCATTAGCTACGGCATCGGTAGCTATTACGCTTACATCATCCAAAAGATAGTATGCCGCAGCATAGCCTGGATATATATATGGAATATGAGTAGTACCACCGGTATCAAAAAAATTACCGATGGTAATGAATTTTTCTGTACCGTTGGCTATAAAACTACCCTGAATTTTTGTCCAGTTAGTAGTATCATAAATAACAGGAGTATCAACTATTTGCGGACTGTATTCTGTTTGGTAGTAATTGCAACGTGTTGTTGTATCTATTGTGCCATCATCTAAGTAGGCACCAATATGATTAATTTTATAGCCACTACGGCGAGCTAAAACTACATAAAAAGTAACACAATACGATTGACCTGCAATAAGGTGAGTAAATAAATGACCTTGTGAATAATCTATTGCATGAATCCCGCTACCATAATAATAATACATCATCATGCCAACCATTCCATAACCTGTACGAGGATAGTGATAAAAAGCTGGGTTATTTGGAAGTGTGGATGGACCAATACCACAAATGTTAAAATATTCCGGCAAACAATATGTCATATATATTGCCGAATCTATCCCGTTCCAAAAATTAGCAAGTGATATATCATCAAGGGAATTAGGGCAACCACTATGTTCTTCAAAACTTGGATTGCGAACCAAATTAATTTGGGCATAAGAATAATTACAAAAAAATAACAAAAAAATAAATACTATTTTTTTCATAAAATATAAAAGTAAAATTTAAACATAATTGAAAATAAATATACTATAATTGTTTGAAATAATAAAAATTAAGTCATAAAGCTAAGCATTATTACTTTATTCTGTTCTGTAAATTAAAAATAGAATAATAAGGTTATTTTTGTGCTATACATGAAGTCGTTTCAAGAATTAAGAATCATTTTTTTGGGTACTCCCGATTTTGCTGTGGCATCGCTTAAAGCACTTTTAGATGCCGGTGCAACTATTATAGCAGTAGTAACAGCACCCGATAAGCCAGCGGGGCGTGGTATGCACTTGCACGAGTCGGCAGTGAAACAGTTTGCACTTGCAAATAATTTGTACTTATTGCAACCCGAAAAGCTGAAAGCACCCGAATTTATTAGTGAACTACATAGATTAAATGCAGATTTGCAAATTGTGGTAGCCTTTAGAATATTGCCCGAAATGGTATGGAATATGCCACCAATGGGTACTATAAATGTGCATGCATCTTTACTACCCATGTATAGAGGTGCTGCACCCATAAACTGGGCTATAATAAATGGCGAAAAACAAACAGGTGTTACCACTTTCAAACTAAAACATGAGATAGACACCGGTGATATATTATTACAAGAAACCATTGATATAGTACCCGAAGATACTGCCGGTACACTACACGACAAACTGATGGATGCCGGAGCTAAATTATTGGTTACCTCAGTAAAATCTTGTGCTACCGATAGTATTAAAGAAATACCCCAAAAAGATATTCCGGTTGTTGATTTACGAAATGCACCCAAAATATTTAAAACACATTGCGAAATAAATTGGCATAAAACAAGCTCTGAAATTAATAATCAGATTCGGGGATTATCGCCCTACCCTACTGCTTTTACCTTTTTGGCAGGCAAACAAATAAAAGTTTTTAAGTCGCATTATTTACTTGAAAATCATAATAAAGAAATGGGTATCTTTGAAACCGACCACCAATCTTTTTTACGATTCGCTACAATAGATGGCTGGCTTTATATTGAAGAATTGCAACAAGAAGGAAAAAAGAAATTAGATATTCTTACTTTTTTAAGAGGGTTTAGAGCAAGCTGATTTCACTTTCTGTTTATAATTTTTAGATATAAATTAATCATACGAATTCTTCAAATTATATTTATTTTCTTTTTTATAGACTTATTTATAAAATCAATTGCATAATTGAATGTACATACATACATTTGTGTTGTGAAATTAGAAGAAGCTATAAAAACAAATAAATTTTTGGATAATAAGCATAAAGCTACACTAAATTTATTATATACATCTTATTGGTTAAAATATCATTTCAATGCATCTTTAAAAGAAATGAAATTGACTGTGGAGCAGTTTAATGTTTTAAGAATATTAAACGGTAAATATCCCGAACAGATGTGTGTAAAAGATATTGCTACCAGATTAATAGAAAAAAGCTCTAATGTACCAAGAATTATAGATAGATTATTAATAAAAAAATTAGTAAAAAGAGCAAATTCTAAAGAAGATAAAAGAGAAACCTTAATAAGTATTACAGAAAGTGGTTTAAAACTTTTAACAGAAGCAAATAATGCCATGAACCAATTGTCTGAAAACATAATAGGTATAGATGAAAATGATGCAGAAGTTTTAAATGTACTATTAGAAAAAGTACGTAAAATAGATTAAATATTAATAAATATTCACGATAAAAGAAACAATTTAAAAAGTAACAATTTAAAACAAAAAATCATGGAAAACGTAACATGGGTATTAGATACCGCACATTCTGAACTACAATTTAAAGTAAAGCACATGATGATTAGTACCATTACCGGTACTTTCGCAAAAATTGAAGCTACTTTACTTACTGAAGGCGATGAGCTAAACAGTGGTAAAGTACAATTCTCTGCCGATTCTGATTCTATATCTACCAACAACGAACAGAGAGATGGACATCTTAAATCGCCTGAATTTTTTAATGTAGAAAATCATCCTAAAGTTACTTTCAATGAAGGTACACTTGCTAAAGTTAGCGACGACCAATACAAACTTACCGGTAATTTAAGTATGTTAGGTGTTACACACCCGGTATCTTTAGATGTAGAATATGGTGGTACTGTTCTTGACCCATGGGGTAATACACGTAGCGGCTTTACTTTAAACGGCAAGGTAAACAGAAAAGATTTCGGTTTGGTATGGAACGCTAATTTAGACCAAGGTGGTGTTGCATTAGGCGAAGAAGTGAAAATTTTAGGTAATCTTGAATTCGTAAAAGCAAAATAATATTACAATAATTTATTTGTAACATTCGTTATTTTTTACAAAAGGCATACAAGAATTTTATTTTTGTATGCCTTTTGTAATTTTTGTTTTTTAATTTAATCACAGTAGGTTATCTTACTAAAATTTAATAATTAAGCTGACATAGGGTGATACATTATGCATTCATATTAAACCCCGTCTGTACAGGCATGTATGCAGGGCTACCTAAAATAAAATTTTCATACCAATTCTCATGTCTAAATGGTATTATCAGCTGTTTTATACATTTAATAAATCATTTCCCTGTTAGCTTTTAGTTACAGATATATAATAAAAACAGCGAAATTACATTAATTATAAGGCAGTATTTTGAAAGACGAAATAATAATTTAGGAGAATACAGAACATTCATTTATTAAAATGTATTAAAGAATTAGCAAAATAAATTGGTTCTGTATATTATTATTGTAGCTAAATTGCGTATAGTGAACTAATTAATTATTTAGTTGTCAAAACTAATAAAGCAAAATAAATAGCATCGCGATGCGTTAATAATAATAATTTAACAGTGCGATGAGAAAAGAGTTTTTGGGTTAAAATAAATTTGCATTATTTTTAAATCCACCTTCGGCTTATGCAAAAAAATAGCCTTATACTAATATGTATTGCAATTAATATAAATGTATTTGCTCAAATCACAAAAACTGATGATTTAATTAAATCATTGCAAACCAAAAATAAAGATACTGTAGGCTGGGCCCATGGTGGTGTTTTTACTTTTGGTTCAAATGAGGGCTTTTTACATAATTGGTCTGCTGGTGGCGAATTAGCATCTATTACAGTAAACAGTATATTTACCGGTCATTTAGATTATTTACATCATAGGGCAATATGGAGCAATAATATAGATATGACTTATGGTTTGAATTATGCTTATTCCACAGGTTTTTTACCGCACAAAACTGATGATAGAATAGATTTTACTTCTAAATATGGATATAGGATAGATACTCATAAAAATATTTATTTTACGGGTCTCGGTAATTTTAAATCTCAATTTACAAAAGGATATAATTATACATTGCCTAATTGGGATAGTTTTTCCACATCAAAATTTTTCTCGCCTGCATATATTACTTTAGCTATTGGTTTGGAATACAGAAAAGGTAGTGATGTAAGCCTTTTTTTATCACCCGTTTCCGGTAGGGTTACCTTAGCAGACAGGTATTATACAATACAAACACCGCAAGGGGCATTTGGTATTCCTTACGGAAAAACATCTTATTATCAATTTGGCGCTTACTTTTCGGGTAGATATGTATTTCATATCAATAAGCATACACTTTTTAAAACAAGAGTTGATTTATACTGCGACTACCTAGCAAAAGATACAAAAGACAGTTTAGGTAATATAATAAAAAAAGATAATCCTGCAAATATTTCTGTTTTGTTCGATAATTTATTTTCATATAAAATTTCTAAATATTTCAGTTTAACTTTAGGTGCTGTATTTATATATGACAATAATATACCTTATACCAAATTTACAAGTACTACCAGCACTACAACAAAAGATGACCCGGGAAAAAACATTGGTTGGTTACAAATAAAACAAACATTTACACTTGGATTGGAATATAAATTTTGATTTATATTTTTTTTGATTTTTTGGTATGTTTTTTGTAATATATCAAATTAATTACTGAAATTTACATTATATTTTAATTATGCTCAAAACATCAATTATAATTTCGTTTATAAGTTGTTTATTGTTTGCTGCCCATACTGCAAACGGACAAAATTCTATATATGATACCATAAGATTAGGTGCTATTATAGAACATGGTAAAAGCTATCCCATAATTTTACTTCCTGAGCATTCAGTTACAACTACTATTTTAGATGCAGATGAAAGAAAAAGATTAAATAGGCTTAAAAATAATATTTTCACCGTTTATCCTTATGCTCTTACGGCTGCTTCCTTATTAAAAAATGCAAAAACAGATTTAGAAAAACTCTCTGGCAGACGAGAAAGGAAAGAATATATAAAATCTATTGATAAAACGTTAGACAAAGCATTTAAAAACCCTCTTAAAGAATTGTCTGTAGAACAAGGGCAAGTATTAGTAAAATTGATAGACAGACAGACAGGTCAAAATTGTTATAGTTTAATTAAGGAATTTAAAAGCGGAATTGCCGCTGTAATGTGGCAATCGGCAGGGCTTATGTTTAGCAATAATTTATCAAAAAGATACGACCCTTATGGTGATGATAAAGAAATTGAAAAAATTGTTAGAGAAATTGAAACTTCAAGCTTATATAATTACGAACTTTACCAACAACAAGCAATGTTGAATAAAATAAAACATTGATTTTACTAACAAACAATATGACTAAATTACATATTTTAGCAATAGCTGCACACCCTGATGATGTTGAACTGAGTTGTGCAGGAACAATAATAAAACACGTAGAAGCAGGCGATTGTGTAGGAATTATTGACCTTACAGAGGGCGAACTTGGCACAAGAGGTAGTACCGAACTGCGATATGAAGAAGCCAAAAAAGCTGCTGAAATAATGGGGGTTAAAGTGCGACTAAATGCACGAATGGAAGATGGCTTTTTTAGAAACAATAAAGAAAATCAAATAAAGCTTATTGAATATATACGACACTTTCGGCCCGAAATTATTATAGCAAATGCATTAGAAGACCGCCATCCGGACCATGGAAGAGGTGGACGATTAATTGCTGATGCCTGTTTTTATGCTGGTTTAAGGAAAATTGAGACCCATTGGGAAGGTATTATGCAAGAACCATGGCGACCCAAAAGAGTTTTCCACATGATGCAAGACCGAACTCTTACGCCTACGTTTATTGTTGATATTTCAACAACACATAAAAAGAAAATGGAAGCTATAAATTGTTTTAGGAGCCAATTTCATAAGGCAGACTCATCTGAACCACTTACTTATATAGCAACTGTAGGATATTTGGATAATATAATAAGTAGAGATGCTTTAATGGGCAAACAAATAGGTGTTAAATATGGAGAATCATTTATTTGTGAAAATATAGTAGGTATTTCAGATTTAAATAAATGGATTTTACCTGAAATAGTTTGATGTTTATATTTATTGTGAAAATATAAACATGCAATAAATTTTTGAATGCTAAAACTGCAATTATATTTGTGGTTTTAGCATTGTTTATTTATGTTTAAATATTTACTATTATCTAATCTAATAGTCATTTTTTGTTTTATGCATATTAGCTATGCACAAGAGTCTAATAGATTAGATGGCTTTGGGATAGAAACAGATTTTCTTGCAGGGAAAATTATAAAGCATTCAAAAAAATTTACAGCACCCATTCCTACCCTATCTTCTGCATTAGATTTAAATTTTGTTTGGCAAACAGCCGGTAAAAAGAAATGGCATCAGTCAAGGCATTTCCCAATTATAGGTTTAGGTGTTACTTATACCGATTATGGTTCTCCAAATGTGTTCGGAAAATGTATCGGAGTTTACCCAAACCTACAAGTGCCAATTATTAAAGGAGAAAAAATAGAATGGACATTAAGAGTTGGAGACGGGATTGGATATGTAACAAAGAAAAATCAAAAAACGAATCCAATAGATACATTAAATACTGCCATCGGTTCTCACATTAACGATTTTGCCATGATTATTACTGATTTAAGATGGCATATAAATAAAAATTGGGATATGCAAATAGGTGGCAATTTCACACATATATCAAATGGCGATTACAGACAACCTAATTTAGGTGTTAATTTTGCCGGTGGACATGTAGGTGTACGTTATTTTCCTTCAACTTCTAAACCTATACCTTTTATAGACAGTAATTTAAAACCATTGCCCAAACGCTGGCTTGTGGAAATGAGATTAGGCTTAGCATACAATGAAGCAAGAACACCCGGTAATCCTGAAGAACCTACTTATATTGCCAGTGTATATGCAAGCCGCAGGTGGCGTGGCAAGAATAAATATTTCTTCGGTAGCGACTATTCTTATCATACCAATAACTATGATGACCTTGTGTATTGGAGCAAGTTTAAAGGACACGAAGCGGATTATGCATGGTATGGTGCTTTTTTTGCTGGTAACGAATACTTAATTGGCAGATTGGGTATAGTTTTTCAAGTAGGGGTTTATTATCACCAGATTTATTTAAAATTAGACCCCTATTATGAAAAAATCGGATGGAATTATTATATAATAAAAAAGGAAAAAGGAGTTTTTAAAAACGTTTTTGTATCAGGGTTTTTAAAAACACACGCCATTATTGCAGAGTTTGCAGAATTTGGCATAGGAGCAGGTTTTTAGTTGCCAAATTTAGTCTTCAGTATCAAAACCTTTTTGTATAGGTACACCTTTTACAATACTATATACTACTGGTGGTTGTCTGTAAATATTCGTTGAAAATTTATTACCCAATACAATAATTGTCATATTATCTTTTATAAAACGATAAAAAGAAGTATTATTGCCATGCCACCAACCATTATGATAAATTACTTTATTGCCATTTGCGTAACAAAGCATACGCCAACCTAAGCCATAGTTTTTTATACCGGGTTTCTCAAAAGAGCAAGGACCATAAGCCATTTCTATTGTTTCGTTACTCAATATTTTTTTCTGATAAAAAGATTGGTCCCATCTAAACATATCTTCCGGTGTACTAAAAATACCTTTATCACCATAAACACCATCAGCAAACATATCAGTAACTCTTTTCCACCTGCGGTCATAATTTTGTGTGGCTTCATTTGGTAAGCCGGTACTAGGATTATATATAAAAGTATGATTCATACCTAAAGGCTGAAAAATATAAGTGAACATAAAATCACTGTAATGCATTTCTGTTACTTTTTCTATAATAGATGCTAAAACAGCAAAATTGGTATTGCTGTATCTAAATTTTTTATTAGGTGTAAATTCCAGTGCAGGCTTATACTTTGCCATCATTGCCAACATGGTATCGTTATTTATTGGAGTATCAAAATCATTATCATGTAATGGTATCCATTTAGTATAATCGGGCAAGCCCGAACGATGATTAAGCAAGGTTCTTACAGTAATATGTTGATATGGAAAATTTTTTATATAAATTTGTACGGGTTGGTCAATATCTATATATTTATGTTCGTGCAAATATAAAATTGCAGCCCCTGTAAACGTTTTGCTTACTGACGCTAATTGACTGGAACTATTTTTAGTTAAAGGTGTTCGGGTTTCTCTATTACTTACACCAAAATATCTTTCATAGATAATTCTGCCCTTATAACCAATTAGTACACTACCATTAAAACCGGCAACAACCTGTGCATGATAAAATTTGTCCAGTTTATTAATTATATCTTGTTTGTCGTTGGTAGATGTATCATAAAGCATTACCATTGGTTCCGCTTTTATGGGTGTTTCCCTGAAATGAGAATTGGTAGTGCGTGCATTCGCTTTTTGTACATCTGTATGGCAAGCAATTAAAAATAAAAATAATATAAATATAAATATATTTGAAGACCCTAAACGAATCATACTGTAAAATAATTTTTATATTTCACTTGTCTTGCAGTAAATGAATTTTCTTTTTCAATAAGTTCAATGCTCAATCCTTAAAT
>CAIWXG010000164.1 GCA_903916555.1 uncultured Bacteroidota bacterium | reverse complement strand
CAACGGTGGCGTTATACCCCATCCATATCGCGAAGTTATACTATCCTATACCGGCAAACCCGGCAAGCTCAAATTAGCCAAAACCAACACACAAAACCAGCAGCGTAAAGTAACAACCATACGTCGCTCCTCTATATATCACCATACCACCACCATGCCGCAACGTCAATTTATAGGCTCAAGCTCTGTGCTTATAGCACAAGTCAAGCAAGCCATCACAGCCCAACTATCCCGCAGCATCCACATCACCTAAACCCACGCATCACGATATGTCATATCTTTTTCCGATATGACATATCTAAAAACTAATAAAAATCAAGTAAAATCATCCTAATCAACTAAAGCCAGTTCTTCCGGATTTTCCGCAGGGAATCCGGAAGTGAGAATGAAACTCCTTATGAAGGTATTCACTTGAAAAAGCTAAATGAAAGTGATAGACCTCCCCCCTGGACCGAGAGTTTGTAGCATAGCCCTGTGAATAACCGTCCTATGTCTTCAAAATCAGCCGGTTTGCAACCGGAATTCAAAGATACGTAGCTAAATTTATAGCAATACTATAATAAGTAAGCAAATTTTCTAAATCTCCAACTCAAATTGAAATGAATGATTATAATAAAACAGATAAATTTAAAATCACACAAAAAACAACTACCCTCAAACCCTTACCCAACAACACCCACCCCAATTAACCTACCCTTAATAAGTGCAATTAAATTCTAAATCGCTACTTATATATTAAATACCTTGCACCCAAACCCAATTATGCAACAAAATTAAATAACTCACTATGATATACAAACGAGCAATTATTGAGCAGTTTTATTTTTACAAGTACTTCATTATCAATAAATTACAAAAAATAAACTGCCCATTTAAACTTTTAGTTATAAACGGGTTATTTTATCTAAGCTCACATTATAGCACAAGTATTTAGTATAGCCTTGTGTGAATTACTAACTTAATCTTTAAAATTACAATTGTTCAATACCTTAAAAAAATACCAACGTTAATTATGTAAGTTATTCAAAGAGTTGTGTAATAGCAGCGGATAGGTGGTTGCTACCTTTGCCTGGTGCGAAAGTTCTTCCACATATAATTTAAAAAAAATGAAAGTTTTTTTAAATGTTTTACTAACTATTGCATTGTTTTTGTCGCCAAAACTAGTATTTGCACAAGCACCAGGTTTAGGTACGGCAGCTAATTTTGTCCTCTTTTCCAGTTTTAGAGCTGTAACTGGCATTGGTGTTAATCATCTCAATGGTAATGTAGGTAGCAATATTGCTGCCAGCATTGGTTTTACAAATGTAAATGGTATAATGCACTACATAACTGATGGTGATTCGCTTGAAGGAAGGGTATTATCTACATCAGCTGTGGTTTCGGTTGATGGTATTCTTGTCTATAGACCAATAGGTAGTGTAAGTACCTTATTAACATTACCGCCAACACCATCACTTGCCTCGCTTGCATGTTATGCGCTGTTTTCTGCAAACGGTGCTGTTTCTAACAGTGGTGCTACAACGCTATATGGAGATGTAGGTACTAATTTAGGCACAACAAGCGGATATACAAGTTCTTTAATTAACGGTGCTATACATCTTACACCCGATGTTTCTACAGGCACAGCCGCAAGTGATTTAGCTACATTATATACTTATCTTAATGACTTAATTTATGATATAGAATTAATGAGTCCGTCTTTATTCGGGAATAATCTGGTACTTACACCACATACTTATTTATTAAATGCAGCTACAACACTTACCGATACTCTTTACCTTGATGCAGAAACGGATACGAATGCCGTTTTTGTTATCCTAATAAACGGTGCATTTACAACAATCAATAATTCGCGGGTTATATTGACAAACGGTACAAAGGCACAAAATGTATATTGGAAAATAGATGGAGCTGCAACAATAAACGACAATTCAGTATTTAATGGTACAATAGTATGTAATAATGGAGCTATTTTGATTAGTAACGGTGCTACAATAAATGGTAGGGCATTAACTACAAATGGTGCAATTACAACAACGGCTGTTGATGTAATTGCAAATACTACATCTATAGCAGGTGCAATAACAGGTTTTGGTACTGTGTATGTAGGTTCTACAATAACATTTGCAGATTGCATAACAGGTGGTGCTTGGAGCAGTAATAATGCAAATGCAACAGTAAGTGGCAGTGGGGTAGTTTCTGGTGTTTCAGCAGGTACTGCAACTATCAGATATATAGTTTCAAATTTATGTGGTGCTGATACAGTTACAAAAACAATTACCATTTTGGGTATGCCATCGGTATGTGTAGGCTCTTCTTTTACTATAAGTGATGTAACAGCGGGTGGGGTATGGAGCAGTAGAAATGGTACTGCAACGGTTATAGGTGGTGTGATAACCGGTGCTAGTGCCGGTACAGATACTATTATGTATGTCGTAAGTACTGCAATCAGTTCAGACACTGCAAGTATAACTGTAATAATTAATCCATTACCAAATGCAGGTACTATAACAGGTATTACCTTTATTGTATGTACTGGTTCGGCAATATCTTTAACTGATGCTACAACCGGTGGTAGTTGGAGTTCTGTGTCAACAGGTATTGCTACCGTAAATACAGGTGGTAGTGTTAGCGGAGTTTCTGTGGGTACATCTTTAATATCTTATACAGTTATTAATAGTTGTGGTACAGATGTAGCTATAAGAAATATAACGGTAAATCCGGTAAGCCATGTATGGATAGGTGGTGCAGATTCTAACTGGAATAATACAGCCAACTGGACTTGCGGTATTGTTCCCGATGCAACAAAAAATGTAAGCATTCCGTTAGTTACTACCCATTCTCCGGTTATCTATTCCGGCACAGGTATAACATATAGTATTATTTTAACTACAGGAGCTTTGGTTACAGTTAATAGCGGTGCAACATTAAATGTGTTCGGTAATCTATTTAACTCAGGTACATTTAATGGTAGCGGTAATGTGATATTGACTGGTTCTCACAATCAGTTGATTAGAGGCAACGGCAAAATGGTAAATCTGGAATTGAATAATGATGCAGGTGCTACAATCAACAGTCCATCTGTGAATCATGATTCGTTAACGTTAAGCGGTGCATTGCAAATTGCAACAGGTAATTTTAATACTAACGGAGGTCTTGTATTAGCGATGCAAGATACTACCTTAGATTGCGGTGCAATGGTAAATGCTATAAGCGGTGGTTCACTTACGGGGAATGTGATTATACAACAATATATATCGGGTGGGCATCGTGCCTACCGCACATTCGGGCATCCGTTTACCTCATCCATAGCTCTAAACCAGTTGCAAAATTATATTGATATTACGGGTGCAGACGGAGCAAGCAACGGGTTTACAACAACGATTACTAATGCGCCATCGGCATTTTGGTATCACACTTTGGTGGGTAATTCTTCTATTACTACAGGCGGCGGAGACCCGGGATGGAAAGCTATTACTTCTTCTTACGGCACACCGGACAGCAATATGTGGCATCAATATCAGGGTATGCGCATATTCATAAGAGGGGCTAAGGGTGAAGGGCTTACAGGAGTAGCTTATACTATTGATGCGGCAACATTCAGGATGTACGGACTGGTGAATACTGGCTCGTTTGATATGCCGTTGGTGAAAGGTACAGCAACGGTTTTGGGCAGTCCGGTGCAGGACTACAACCAAATGAGCAACCCATATCCGGCCCCGGTTGATTTGGCAGCGGTTTGTAACAATGCAAGCGGCCAGTTGAACGGTACTGTGTTCTGGATATGGAATTCATGGTTGGGCGTTGATGGAGCATGGGACCATGTTGATTTCAGCACAACTACGAGCTTTGTAATCCCTGCCAATACTTCGTTTCAGGTAAGGGCACTCAATAATGGTTCTCATCTACCTTTTATAGAAACCAATAAAGCAACAAGTATTATGCATCAGGTATTAAAATCGGCAACAAGTAATGTTATTTCGTTGAATGTTTTTGATGTGAATTACAATTTATATGATTATTTGCATGTAAAATTCAATGACCTTGCAACAGATATGGAGGATGTGAATTATGATGGTGGCAAACCTATTAATCCTGAAGTGAACTTCTATAGTTGGTCAAGTGATCATCACCCGCTGTGTCAGGATGCACGACCGTATAAGGCAGGAAGTATAATTCCTTTAGGATTTACAAGTAATACTAATAAGGAGTATATAATAAAAGTTGGTCAGTATGGCGTATCTCCGGTTAGTATGGTTTATTTGCATGATAAGTATCTTAACAAATACGAATTATTAGAGCAGGGTGTCGAGTACAAATTTGCTGTTACCGAAGATGCAGCATCACAGGGCGACAGCAGGTTTGAGTTAGGTATGGGTGAGAATGAAAGTGCCGTTAAATTTGGCTCAACTAATGATTTGAAGGTATTGGTGGTGCCCAACCCAGCAAGTGAAACTGTGAACATTAACTATGTAGCCACTGATAGAGCTGCAACAAGTGTAAGTATATTGTCAATAAGCGGGGTCTGTGTCCTTTCTGAGGACATGGGCATTCAGGAAAAAGGTGAGCTTACTTTAGGAATCAGTAAGCTGCCATCCGGAATATATCTGGTAGCGATTATTTCGGGTAACAAAAAAGTTATAACTCGCCTGATTAAAAATTAAAAAAAGCAAATGAATAAAAAATATTACAAACTCCTTACTGGTCTAAGCGTCTCGCTCTCTTATATTTCCTATGCCCACCACCACCAATATCTTATTTCATAGCATATTTTTATCCCAAATTTTGCAATTGAAACCTAATAATTGACTTAACTGATTGATTATCAATATCATTTTTGTTAAAATTACAACTGCATTGCAGTAGAAAATGCGGCACTCAATGTATTGATAATGAATTTGTTACCTTGTTTGAAGGGTCTAAATGCAAAATCTGGGTTTCTTGTTTGCTTTTTGCTTTCGGCAATTATTTCTATGGCTTGTTTAGTCCAGCGTTGTTCGAGATGTTCCGCAGGAATCTCGAACTTAAAATGAAACTCCTTTGAAGGCATTAGCATTGACAAAGCTAAATTAAAGTAATGATATTCTTAGCGATATACCTTTTCATTTAAATCAGTTCTTTGAATTCTTCAAGGGCTTATTCTTACTTCTTGATGCCATAAAGGAACATCAAAAGAATTGGGGAAAACACCAACAAACAAAGGTACAATATAAAACCAAAAATGCCTTTAATCT
>CAIWXG010000163.1 GCA_903916555.1 uncultured Bacteroidota bacterium | reverse complement strand
CCAAAATTTGCTTTTTGCCGTAAAAGCCTTTTTATTGCCCAATCAAACCGAATCAGTTGTTTCATTTATTTAATTTATAGTATCTATGTGAGCTAGCAAAAAAATGAAGTAGAATAAATAGCAAATTTACATAAATTATGTGGTTGTTGTTAGATACTTATAAGTACCAATCTATATTCAAAATAGCCTACTATCAGATTAGACAGTAAGCTATTTTGAATAAAAAGTAATGAAAACATGAATAATCAAAAAAACTGAATATAACATTTACAACTTCACAAATTTTTCTACTTTAGTACCATTATCACCTTTTAAGTATAAATAATAAATACCAGATGCAAGCTTGTTAATATTTATATTAGTTTGATTCTGAATAATATTTTCTGTTTTGATTGTTATTCCAATGCTATTGGTAATTATATATGAATTATACTCTTTTACATTTTCCAAATTCAAAACCATTTCATTTACTGCCGGGTTGGGAAATAAAGATATACTTTCTTTATTTATATTTTCTGCAAAACCGAGACTACCGCATGCAACAGTATTTTTAACACTATTGGTTAGAACTACAGGGTTTTCGTCGAAATAGATACCAGCTCTATTATTAAATTGTGTTCTATCTGCCAATCCACCAATGGTGCTTATTGTGAAATTTACCATACCATTACATTGATTGTGATGACTACTATCAAGTAAATTTATTTTGGGGAAATCAAATTTTACAATATTTTGCCCACCAACAGAGTACTGACTAATAAACATAACAGCAGATGTAGAAACTATTCTTAACGAATGAGGATTCAAATCATTTGACAATGTATCAAGAATAAAGACATTGTGTGCAGTATCATTTCCTGTATTTTCAAAACCAATAGAATAATGTAATTCAGTTGTGGCACTTTCAGTGCTGGAAGGAATACAATAATTAGGATTTACAGTCATATCGTTAGGGTCGTAAGATGATTTAACAGTATCAATTATTTCATAATAATTATTTGTAGTATCTATATCACCACTGTAAGGTGTTACCATATATTTTGAAATAACAGTATCTCCAATTGTTAGCCAAGTGCCAGGCACTGCAAGTGAAACATGTATGTGCGGAGGCATTGTAATTGAAGATATTCCACTAAAATTCCAAGTTGCAACATTTCCCATAACAGTTGTTGGAGTTGGATCAGAACTTTCAAAATTATATTTATTACTGAAATTGAACGTAAGAGTACCTGCAACAGGTGGGCAAAAAGCATTGCTAATAACAATATCTGTTGTTTGCATGTGCCTACCTGATATAGAAAAAACATTTTCAGCTAAATCAAATACTGAAGAACCAGAAGTGCACATTAGAGCAAAATACTTCGTACTATTTGTACCTTCAAATAATGTATCAGATAATGCTAACGTTGTTGGACAAGTTACATTTAATCCACTTGGCACTGTAAGAGTTCTAAAAGTATATATGTCTCCTATACTACCGTAGGCGGTATAGTATAATCCACTTGTAGCAGAAATAGTATCTATTGCTATGCCGTTTGAATCAACCTCTACTGTTATTGGCAAATTCAAAAAGGGTTCTGAAGAATCTTTAATACAATTTCCATTTGCATCATAAAAAAAGTCAATTGCTAAAACTTGACAAGGTATAAAATCATAAGAATAGGTGATGGAATCAACTGCCAACGTACCATTGTATAAAATTTGTTTTATTAAATATGTTCCTGCTGTAGTTATTGGTTGAAAAAACATAACAGACCCAAAACCAGAACCTAATGATGATACAGGAGAATCAATATTATAATCTCCTTCTATTCTTGTTACTATACGTTGTCCTGAATGATAAGAATTTGTAGTAATTTCAAATTGCAAGCCACCACAATCTTTAGAAATATAAACTGCAAAGCTGTCTGAAAGGAAAGTTGGAGAAATAAGTATTTTTCTAATTCTATTATTATCTCTATCAGCAACATATACATTTCCTCTTGCATCAAAAGCTATATCGGCTGCTGTTGCAAATTTTGCATTTGTTGCCAATCCTCCATCACCACTAAAGCCACTTGTCCCTGTTCCAGCAAATGTGCTAATAGTACCCAATGTATTAACTTTTCTAACATTGTTACCTAAATAATCAGCAATAAAAATATCACCAAATGCATCTACATCTAGTCCACCTAAAGAAACAATACCTGCAGCTGTAGCTGGTCCACCATCTCCCGAATAAGTTCCACTACCACTGCCTGCAACAGTCGATATAATACCCACTGTATTTACCTTTCTTACTCTATGATTATTATTATCAGCAATATACAAATTACCTATTCTATCAAATGCTACACCTAAAGGTGTATTTATTGAACCAGCAGTAGCAGCAGCTCCGTCACCACTAAAACCAGCAATACCATTACCAGCAACTGTGGAAATAATACCTGACGTATTTACCTTTCTAATTCGGTTATTACCTGCGTCAGCGATAAAAACATTACCTGTAAAATCGCAGGCTATGGCATCTGGCCAGTTTAAAAAAGCAGATGTTGCAGGACCTCCATCTCCACCAAAAGTAGCAGTGCCATTACCTGCAATAGTAGAAATAATACCTGCCGAATTTACTTTTCTTATTCTACAATTATAATTATCTACAATATAAACATTACCTAATGCATCTACTGCGGTACCAATAGGTAGATTTAGCTTTGCTGCTGTAGCTGGTCCTCCATCGCCACTAAACCCTGCAATACCGCAACCTGCAAAGGTAGAAATGACACCTGCCGGATTAATTTTTCTTATTACATTATTGCTATAATCGGCAATATACATATTTCCTATCGCATCAAAAGATATATCACAAGGCATAGCCATACTTGCACCATTTGCCGCACCACCATCGCCACTATAAGCCGAAATTCCATTGCCTGCTATAGTACTAATTATATTAGTTTGTGCTATTGCATTAAAGGAATAAAAAAGCAATATAAAACTTAAGAAACCTAATGAGTTGATATTTTTCATATAAAAATATTAATTTATTTTTAAAACAATTTTTTAAAATTTAAACAGCATAATTAATCATCAAATTTAATGATTTTAAATTAATTTAACTAAAAAACGTCAGTCTTAACGTATAAATAATCTTGGTCACTATTCAGGCTTACTAAATAAAAAGCAAATTTTCCCTTTTCAAAATCCTGAAAGAATGATATTATTATAGAAAATGTCAATTTCAATTTCAATAACACAGAACCCTGAAAGGGTGCTATTATTTTACAATGTATGGGCAAATAATAGCACCCTTTCAGGGTTTGTAGTATTTTGTATTATATTTTGCTATAATAATATCATCCCCTCGGGATTAATCTTATGAAGCCTGAATAGTTACTAATTTTGGCATTTCATATAAATATTTATCATACTATTATTTACTCCTACCCTCCCCAAAAAAATTTAATCTCCCCAAAAATGTTCCTTCAAATTACCTGCTTGCATACTTGTATTTTCGGTTCATAAGCGTAACTTTGTAAATTATTTTCACATAGTTTTATTAAATGCTTTTTTATGAATCCTTTGTTCTTACTGATTGCAGAGCAAAACACACCTATCAATTACTTGCCTATAGTGCTACAACTAATAATTGCCGGTGGGGTAGTATTATTAATGCTGGTAGGTAGCTATTTGTTGGGGCCTAAAAGAAATACTAAAGATAAACTAATTAATTTCGAAAGCGGTATTCCTTCTATTGGTAATGCACGCCAACCAATGGCTATTAAATACTTTTTGGTTGCAATTTTATTTGTGCTTTTTGATGTTGAGGTTATCTTCTTTTATCCTTATGCTATCAATTTTAAATTTTTAGGGCAGCAAGGCTTTATTGAAGTACTCCTTTTTGTGGCTTTCTTTTTATGTGGCTTTATCTATATTGTAAAAAAGGGTGCATTAGAATGGGAAGATTAATTTAAACGTTTAAAGTGGTCTTGAACAAAAGAGTATGTAATTTATAAACAATTAAAAGAACTGAACTAAACGCTTAATTTAAAATACTAAAGGTATGATTTTTCTGAAAAAGTAGTTTTTGCATATTGAATAATTAAAATTTGGAAGCAAATATTTATCAATTTTACACCAATATTTTAATAGAACTACTTCAACAAAATTCATTATATCTTAAACAAAGTTCAAATTAGTTTGCCCCTGCTTATCATAGTCGGGTTTTTAATTATTAATTTTAAATATTTATTTTGATATGCGTCCGGTACAATATAATACAAAGGTGAAGCTGGCAGAAATACCCGAAGGTTATTCCGGTGAAGGGTTTCATGCCACTACTTTTGATAAAATAATAGGCATGGGTCGAGCCAATTCTTTATGGCCATTACCATTTGCTACCTCGTGTTGCGGTATAGAATTTATGGCTACAATGGGTTCGCATTACGACCTTGGTCGTTTTGGGGCAGAGCGTATGGCTTTTACCCCTCGCCAGTGCGATGTATTATTGGTTGCCGGCACTATTGCTAAGAAAATGGCACCTATTTTACGTCAGGTTTACTTGCAAATGGCAGAACCTCGTTGGGTAATTGCAATAGGAGCATGTGCCTCGAGCGGTGGTATTTTCGATTCTTATTCTGTATTGCAAGGTATAGACCAAGTAATACCGGTAGATATTTATGTGCCTGGTTGCCCACCAAGGCCAGAAGGTATTATAGATGGAATACTGAAACTGCAAGATTTGGTTACCAGCGAAAGCCTACGCAGACGCACTAACCCTGTATATAAAGAATTAATGGAAAGTTACGGTATAGATTAATATTTAGTGCCACTTCGTAATTGAAGTGGCATTTATTTTTCACTACTATTAAAATTGCCCATATATAATTTGGGATTTGCAATATGGCACTAAGCAACGAATTATTACAAGAACAGTTAACCAATAAATTTGGCGAACAACTTACCAACTGGGAGCAGCAATTTGATTTGCTCACCTTTACAGCACCGGCAGAAAAAAACATAGAAATTATGCACTATTTGTATGACAATGAAACCTTACGTTTTCGTTTTCTTACAGACCTTACTGCAGTACACTACCCTGAAAAAGCAGGAGAGGAACTTTGTGTTGTGTATCTATTACATAATTTAATAGACAATATTCGTTTAAGATACAAAGTGTATATGCCTATTTCGCAACCTGATGTGCAGAGTGTAACCACCGTATTCTCGTCTGCTAATTGGCAAGAACGAGAAGCTTACGATTTTTTCGGTGTAAATTTCATAGGTCATCCTAACCTCACCCGTATTATGAATGTTGATGAAATGGATTACTTCCCTATGCGTAAAGAATACCCTATGGAAGACCCTACAAGAAGAGATAAAGATGATGAGATGTTTGGGAGAGGAGGTAGTTTTTAATATACAACTAAGCACAACGAACTGTAAGTAAAACATATTGTATATAAATAATATACTAAAACACTTTTTTTATGACAGAATTACAACAACACAAACACCATATAAAGCTATCGGAAGAGTCGTTGCAGAAACAAACGACAACGATAAATTTGGGCCCTACCCACCCTGCTACACATGGTGTTTTTCAAAACATTATGGAAATTGACGGTGAAAGGGTAATTGAAACCGTGCCTACAGTTGGTTTTATTCATCGTGCATTCGAAAAAATTGCAGAGCGTCGCCCTTTTTATCAAATTACTACCCTTACAGACAGATTAAACTATTGTTCATCGCCTATCAATAATATGGGTTGGCACATGACAATGGAAAAACTATTAAAAATAAAAATACCTAAAAGAGTAGAATATCTTAGGGTAATAATAATGGAATTATCGCGAATTGCAGACCATTTGGTATGTAATTCGGTAATAGCAGTAGATGCAGGTGCATTAACACCTTTTACTTATGTGTTTCAAACAAGAGAACATATTTACGAAATATTTGAAGAAATATGTGGATCTCGCCTTACTACCAATATAGGAAGAGTAGGTGGTTTTGAGCGTAATTTTACTGAAGCATCGTTTACAAAACTGAATGCTTTTATTAAAGATTTCCCCCGCGTTATGAATGAGTTTGAAAACTTACTTAATCGTAACCGAATTTTTATGGATAGGTGTATAGGTGCAGGACCAATAAGTGCCGAACGTGCATTGAATTATGGTTTTACAGGTCCTAATTTAAGAGCTACGGGTGTAGATTATGACGTAAGAATTGCCCAACCCTATTCGAGCTACGAAGACTTTGAATTCTCTATACCTGTTGGTACTGTTGGCGATGTATATGACCGTTTTATGGTTCGTAACGGTGAAATGTGGCAAAGTTTAAGTATAATTAAACAGGCTTTAGAAAAAATACAAGCAATAGAAAAAGAATTCCCTGAGCAAAAAAACATCTTTTATGCTCAAGAAGCAGACCATTTCCATTTGCCGCCAAAGCAAGATGTTTATACAAAAATGGAAGCCTTAATTTATCATTTTAAAATTATTATGGGCGAAATTGATGCTCCAGTTGGTGAAGTATATCATTCTGTAGAGGGTGGTAATGGTGAATTAGGCTATTATTTAATTAGCGACGGTGGTCGTACTCCCTATCGTTTGCATTTCCGCCGCCCTTGCTTTATTTATTACCAGGCATACCCCGAAATGGTGCGTAATGGTTTATTAAGCGATGCTATTATTACGCTTAGTAGCTTAAATGTGATTGCGGGCGAGCTGGATGCGTAAATTTAAATTGGTTTAGTTATATTTTTATTAAAAATTTGAGCAGTTTAATTATTAAACATAATGAACATACAATTTTCAGAACAAAAATTAAGCGAAGTAAATGAATTGATTTCGCATTATCCAGATGGAAAACAAAAAAGCGCCTTAATACCCTTATTGCATATTGCACAGCAAGAGTTTGGAGGTTGGCTTGATGTGCCTGTAATGGATTATGTAGCTGAAATTCTACACATATTGCCTATTGAAGTATATGAAGTAGCTACTTTTTATAGTATGTTTAATACTCAGCCGGTAGGTACTTATGTATTTGAAGTATGTAGAACAGGACCGTGTATGCTTAATGGTAGCGACCAAATAATAGAATACATAAAAGAAAAGCTTAGTATTAAAGAAGGAGAAACGACTGCCGACGGGCTTTTTACTTTAAAACCTGCTGAGTGTTTAGGCGCATGTGGCTATGCACCTATGATGCAATTAGGCAAGCATTATAAAGAGCATTTAACAAAAGATAAAGTAGATAAAATTATTGATGAATGCAGAAAAAATACAGCCGCATTAAATAATTAATTATGGAACTGCAAAAATATCAATTCCCGATTTTGATAGAACAAGATGCGGATATTATTTATATTGTTCCTGTCCTGTTTTTCAAGGCTGTCCCACTTATGGTAAACCGTTGATGAAGCAATGAAAAATATTTATGAAGTGATAGAAATGTATTTAGAAGACAAAAAGCCTAATTATTTATACAATTAACATGAAAAAGTATTTATTTCTACTATTCTTTATGTTACTAAATTTGTTAGGTTTTGCTCATAAAGCTGATACTGCAAGCTTGAGTATTGCCATTAAAGATTTTGACAAAGCATTGATAACTAAAGATTCTATTGTTTTAAAACGCTTATTAAACTCAGAATTGGATTACGGACACTCCAACGGGTGGTTGCAAACAAAAACAACTCTAATTAATGATTTATATAATGGCAAAATTACTTATAATAAAATAAATATCATTTCTCAAAAAATTACACTTTTCCACAAAACGGCAACAGTACGTATTAGTGCTGATTTTGAAGCCTATTTGGAATATAAAACAACTCAATTTAAACTCAATGTGTTGCAAGTTTGGGTTTGGAAACATAAACAATGGCAATTACTTGCAAGACAAAGTGTTAGAATATAAAAAAAATAAAATCTATAAAATGGCTTACGATCTTGCTTTAGAATTTATATTATCAGGCAAACCAGATAGAGTAATGCAATTGCTTACTGACCCTATATTAATTCGCAAATGGAGTGGTGGTAATGGTTTCGTTAAAAATGAAATAGACGGTAACGTAAGTATGTTTGATGGGTGGGTAACAGGGAAAGTTCTTAAAACAAACAAAAACGAATTAAGCTATACATGGAAAACAACCGATTGGGCTGATGAAACCGAACCATCTGTAGTACATTTTTTATTACAAGAGGATGAAGCTGGCACTAAAGTAATCTTAACCCATAAGAAT
>CAIWXG010000162.1 GCA_903916555.1 uncultured Bacteroidota bacterium | reverse complement strand
TATTTATAATTACGCCGGCATCAGCACTTATCCCTAATTTCTTTTTTATTCTTTGTTTGTATTTCAACATTACAGGAATGTTTATATTTGTAATTTGCAATACCTCTGTAATAGGAGCAGAGGTAGAAATTAATTGCCTGAACGTTTCTTTATTTTTATCAGTTGCTTGAAACTCGGTATGGAATGTATCTAATGTAGCATTACTATTTTGAACTTGATACCAAACTCCCCCCCCAATGCCTAAAGCATGTTTTTCGCCAAAAAAGTACCCTATTTGTGCATCATACCCTTTAGAAAAACCGTTTGTCAGCTTAATTTGACTGAATTTTGTATTTAATGAATTAGGATAATATGCAATAAAATTTGTTGTAGGACTTTGTGTTGCTATACCAAGAGGTATATTTAAATCAAACACCCATTTTGTTGCAAAATAGCTTTCTCCCCGTACTTGTCCATTGCTATTTATACCAAAAATACTACTCAAAAGAACAATAAAAATGATAGTTATTTGTTTCATGTTACGTTAATTACATAACTTCAAAAATATTTATTTGCATAAATAAGAATTTATAACTTATCAATGATAGAACTAAATATTCTTGTTTTATGTGTATTTTTAATTTATAATAAAGGTACAATTCTTTTTGATTTTTATAAAAACAATCTTTTGAATATTTATATAATACATAATAAAATTATTAAATGTTTACAATAAAAAATACTCATTAATATATTCTATAATAATTTTAGTAGCCCCAATTTTTTGTTGCATAAATTCTTTTAAACATTCATGTAATTCAATTAATTTTGGTTCATCAATTAAAAATAGCTCTAGTTTTTTATTAAATTCAATTGCGTTATGAATTGGAAAAGCAAAATTTTCTGCTACTAATGCATTTGCTTCTACAAATTTTTTGTAATTTGGACCAAAGAAAATTGGCAAACCATAGACTGCCGGCTCAAGAATATTATGAATCCCACCTTTTAGGAAACCACCTCCTACAAATGCAATATCGCAATAATAATAAATACTTGATAACATGCCCATATTGTCAATTATTAAAATTTTTATATCCGTAAAATTTATAGTCTCTGTAATAGAGGAATAAAGTATTGCTTCATTTCCAAATAATTTCAATATTTTATCTATGTGTCCATTTCCAAATTCATGAGGAGCAATAATCATTTTCCAGTTTGACGGAAGAATATTTTTACAATTGTAAAGCATATTTTCATCATCCGGCCAAGTGCTACCTCCAATCAATAGTTTGTTTTTACCTTTAAATCTTTCAATTATTGGTATGTTTTTTGTTTGTATAGCAATATTTGTAACACGGTCATAACGAGTATCCCCACTTAATATTACATTTTTATCAAAACCGATTTCCTTCAATAATTGCGATGATTCTGTGTCTTGTACAAAAAAGCAGGTAAAACAGGACAGCATCTGTCTAAAGAAACGACCATACCATTTAAAAAAAGGTTGCTCTCGTCTGAATGCAGTTGAAATGAGTAAAGTAGGTATTTTATTTTTTTTTAATTCATTTAGGTAATAGTACCAAAATTCGTATTTGATAAATAGAACAAGAGAAGGCTTTATAATGGAAATAAAATATTCTGCATTTTTTTTTCTATCTATTGGAAGATAAAAGACATACCCGTTTTTATGATTCTGTTTCTGTGCTTCGTAGCCTGAAGGAGAGAAAAAAGTGATTACAATTTTATACTCTGTGTATTTAACATATAGTGCTTCAATAATTGGTTTTGCTTGTTCGTATTCACCTGTTGAAGCACAATGTATCCATATACGTTTTTCGTTTGCTTTAAGTGAATTTTCTATATTATTTTGCCAGTTTTGTCTTCCCCTAATAAATTTCTTTGCTTTTGAATTAAAAAAAGAAAAAAAATGTATTCCGAAATTATAAACAGATAATGATATATTATAAAGAAACAGTACTATCATTTAAAAAATAAACTTATTTTACTGTAAAATTATTAATTATTATCCGTTATTTCTTTTTTCAGTTTTTAAAAACATAAAGCGAGTGTATTTTCATACACTCGCTTTATGTTTTTAAATTACAAAATTAATTAATTAGTTAGTGTTATTTTAACGTTTGAGTATTTCATGTCTTTATTGCCAAGAGAAACTATAAGCATAGAAATTTTAGATAATTCTTTTGCCGACAATGAAATATTAATATTATTAACACCAATAGTAGCTTGTACATCTTTTTGATAAACAATTCGACCAGTTACATCTGTAATTTTAAGCTGTAAGTCTCTGTTTGCATCACTGCCAAACCTACAATTAAATACCCCATTGTTAGGATTAGGAGTTATGTATAACGATTTTGATTCATCAATTTTTGTACTTAAAACTACATCTTCAGAAATTGCTAAATCGCTGGCAAAAAAGTGCATATCTGTTTGGGTTCCGTTATAATGGAACGTATATACAACAGCAGTCAAGTCATTTGGCTGGAATGGAGTTTGTAATGAATCGGACGCAAACTCATCAAAACTGATACTGAAACTATTGCCAGCTTGCGTTAATGGAATGGTAGTTTTATATTGGTTGGCATAATTTACAATACCATCTTTAATAAGTTTTATCTCAACACTACCAAACCCATTACAGCCTGCAAAGAATTTAAAGGAATGATAATTTGAGAAATTGATTGGTTCGCTACCTGATGTTATAAATTTATAAACGCTAATATCTTCCGTTCCATTAGCTCTTACATCAATATTTCTATACAGCGGGTATTCATTGTCTGCATAGATTCTTGTAGGCTCATTAATTGTTTGGTAGCTAAGTGTAGTAGTTGTATGGGAATAATCTACAGCCCAATTACCATCTGCCATATATACATCATCTACTAAAACACTGTCTAAATATAAATGTCCTTCATATTGATAACCATCATTGATAACAATAGAAGTATTGTTCAGTTTTCCGTTCGTAAGTGTTAATGGCACATACAATGTATCTAATGCTGACAATTCATTTTTATTTTCTTCTAACAACAAATATGCATTGCTAATAGTTGTATTGTTGGTTACAGAAATGTTTAAATTTGATTTGTTCCTTTGCCCATGAGCAATATACGCTTTTGGTAAACTGAAATTTGTGTCTATTTGCTGAATAGGTAGAATTGCCTTCAGATTATTTAAAATGCTATTGGTAAGTTTAATTACACTCGCAGGTGTGTTTGCCCAAACTTGAAAACTGAAAATAGAATCATCGCCTGAATACTGTGAAATCAACCATTTGCTTTGTAAATGGAATGTGTTACTTGTTTCGGATTTGCCTGCATCAAACGTAATACTGTATTCTGTATTACCATCGGGTTGTAGAACTGTAAATTTAATAAATTTGTAGTTCTGTATTGCAATTGTATCTACATTAACAACTGTTGCACCACGAAATCTATCGCAAATTGATTTCGTATGGTTATAAGGCTTATTTAAGGTCTCAATTGCTAAAACCACGGCTTTTGCTTGTTGATTACTGATGTAATCTACTGCTAATACATCCTTTGCAATTGTGAGTTGCGGTATATCTGTTGGTGTAGTAATAACAGGAATGGTAGAATTAGAATCTAATGAGCTTGGCACTAATCTTCTTAATGCACTTGAGATACTGCTGGTTTTTTCATTAACAGTAGGTTCTCTTGTAAATAAAGGCGTGTTTTTATAATCTATTTTTTTATCTATACTGTTTTTTATTCTATTATAATCTCTTTTACTAACTAAACCTCCAAGATTAGAACTTTCTAAGCCTCCACCCGAGCCTGTACCAACACTATCACCCGGATTAATTGTAGGAGGAAAACCGGTATGGTCGAAACTGCTGTCATGACAAGCTCTAACATAAAATAAAACGTCATTGAAATCTTGGTCACTTGACCCACCATGAATCCATGCAGTATCAGAAAAGTTACGAAAACGGTCTTCAAAACCCCAAATAATTAATTTAGAAGTACTATCGTATAAAGCTGTAATATGTCTTCTATGTAAACTATCCGGTTCTGGATTAAGCCTGGAGTCAGAATAATAAGTTTCATAACCCGGAGTAACGGAACCACCGCTCCAACCATTGCCAATACACACAAAACCGATACCAGTGTTAGCCGAAAACTTGCCAAGAGAAACTCTACTACCGGCAGTAAGTGCACCACCACGACCGGGCATTGCACAATTAGGGAAAATTATAAGGAAATTTGTATCCCTAATACTATCCGGTTGATGCCCCCATGGAAAAGTATAAAAGCCAAGCACGTTCTCGTACCAGCCACCTTGACCAATATAAGTAAGAAAAAGCTCACAAGAATCACGAAGATGCAATACAGTGGGAACTGAGTCTGCAAGATATTGAGGAAAGCATGCAGGTACTGATACCAATTCGGGCAATGATGTATGAATACGTGTAAGTAAGCCTGCCGAAATAGTATCAGGTGTCAACAAATTTGTAGGCAAACCCTCGCTATTATAGCCGCTGGCTAAGTATCTGTATTGACCCGAAACACTATTTGCTATTAATATACTGCTTAACAAAAATGCAAAAAAGCAATTTTTTTTCATAAGCAAAATTTAAATTTGAAAGTAATTATACAAAATTAAAGATTATTTTTTAAAATGAAAAACAATTAACATTTATTCCTAAAAAAATATTGTGTAATGTTATGATTTTTTTATCAAATTATACATACACTATCTTTGTGAGTGAAAAAGAATTTGTTTATATGATACTTAATAAAAATTCCGGCATCTGTTTTCTTGCAATTAGTTTATTTATTATGCTTTTGCAAACAATACTTATTCTTATACTATAGCAAAAAATATACAAAATAATTTTAATGAAAAATTATGTTTTTTAGAAAATATTGGGCAACTTAAAGACCAATATGGATATAAAAGAAATGATATTCAATATTCTATACATGCAGAAGGTATTTTGATTTTTATTGGTAATTCACAAATTCATTATCAATTCTATAAAAAAGAAAATTGTAGTGATGACTTTTTAAATAATAATAACCTAAATTCTATTGAAAAAGAATATAGTAATGTCTCATCAAATTTTGATGCATACAGAATGGATGTAGAATTACTTAATACAAATAAAAATTTTGAAATTATAACAAGTGATGAACAACCCTATTTTGAAAATTATTATTTACCCGGTTATCAAACTAATGGAATAACAGCACATTCATTTACTAAAATTATCTATAAAAATGTTTACCCAGATATAGATTGGGTTTTAGTAATAAAAGGAAATAAATTAGAGCAAGAGTTTATAGCGGGGCCTAATGCCGATATTTCGCAAATTAAAATAAAGTATAATGGGCAAACAAGCTTGCAAACAAATATAGACGGAAGTATAACTGCAACTACTCCTTTAGGTACTATTACCGAACATGCACCTATCTGTTATTCTACGAAAGGTTTGTTGTTAGATTCTAAGTATAGTATTCAAGATGATATTCTTACATATAAAATAAATGCTGCAAATAGTTTAGTAATAGACCCAATTGTTGAATGGGCTACCTATTATGGTCCTACCGGAACTACAACTACTTTTTATGCTGTAACAAGCGATGATTCTGCAAAAATTTATGTTTGTGGGTTAACTTATGCAGCAACAGCATTTACAATAGCTACATTTGGTAGTTATCAATCTACAATTGGCGGCGATGCAGATGCATTTTTGATGAAATTTGATTCATCAGGGAACAGGCTATGGGCTACCTATTACGGTGGTTCTCGCGGAGATTGGGCAAGTGCTTTGTCTTGCGACCACCTAGGAAATGTTTATTTAGAAGGTTCGTCTAATAGCCTTGACTGTATAGCAACAGTGGGTAGTGCAGAGCCATCTTTTTTAGGTGGAATGTGGAGCGGTTTTTTAGCTAAGTTTAATTCTTCGGGTAACAGAATTTGGGCTACTTATGTTGGCGGTTCTGTAGGTGCTACTTTCGATTTGGAGATTGCGTCTCTTTCTTGCGACCTTTTTAACCATGTATATGTTTCAGGTGCTACAGACGATACTGATAACGTAGCTACTCCCGGGAGTTTTAAACCTATAAAAGTTGAAGGAATGGATACAACTGTTGATTGTTTTTAATACAATATGATTCTTCCGGAAGAAAAAATTGGGGTACCTGATATGTTGGTCATGGAAGACATCAGGACTTTCAGGGTGTTAACTGTAATGACGGTCTGTACGTTTTTCTTGGCGGATGGACAAATGATACTGATAGTATAGCAAGTTTAGGATGTTTTCAATGTACACTTAGAGGTGCATCAGATGCTTTTCTTGTTAAATTTGATTCTTCAGGGCATAGACTATGGAGTACTTATTATGGTGACGAGGGCTCAGAGAATATTGGTGGTATTTCGTGTGATGCTGATGGGAATTTATATCTTTTAGGTGGTACTAATAGTGATACAGGTATCGTTTCTGCCGGTTGCTTTCAACCGCTTCGCGGCAGCAGTACATCCGATGATGCATTTTTAGTAAAATTTGACGATATTACCGGTCTACGTATGTGGGGTACCTATTATGGAGGTCCTGCAACTGAAGATGTACAATATAGTAGAATTATAAATAAGGGTTCGACTATATATATTACAGGATATACAAGTAGTACAAGTGGAATTGCATCTACCGGGGCATGGCAAACCATTTATGGTGGAGGAACTACCGATGCTTTTCTTGCTGCTTATAATGCAGCCGGAATACAACAATGGTCAACATACTATGGCGGTACAAGTGAAGATAAAGGTATTGCTGTTGCTTTTGACGGTAAAGGAATTTATTTGATTGGAAATACAAACAGTACATCTCATATTGCTACAAGCGGTAGTTTTGAATCTACAGGTGGGGGAAGTTCGTTTTATAATCAAGGATTTTTGGCAAAATTTGTTGATTCTTTATCTACATTAAATCTTGCAGAGAATGATTATATTGGTTATGAAAATACCATTTATCCCAATCCTACAAAAGGAGAATTTACAGTTACAGGTAAATATAAAAGTGCATTTGGTAATGTATTAATAGATGTTATAGACCTTACCGGTAGAGTAGTATTTTCTGAAAAAGCTTTATTGATTAATAGTACATTTAGTAAAAAAATAAACCTAAATGAGAATCTGCCGGCAGGAGAATATTTCTTGAAGGTCGTAACAAATGAATCATCATCTGTTACGATTTTTAATAAAAATTGATAATAAATATTATATTGACTTTAATATTATTACATCCATTTTAGAGCTCCTTTGCGCCAAGCGTAGAGTAAGCCCATAAATAAAATGAACATAAAAACAATAATTTCTATTAAGCCCCCAATACCTATTTTTTTAACTGCCACAGCCCACGGATACATGAAAACTAATTCAACATCAAAAATGAGGAAAATGAGGGCAAATAAATAGTAGCCTACATTAAATTGTATCCAAGAAGTACCAGTTGTAGGAATACCGCACTCATAAGGTTCGTCTTTTACCTTATTTTTAGATGACTTTGCAATACCCCATGATAATAACATACCACCACTTGCAAAAGCAACACCACAAATCAGTAAAAGAATAAGAGCAGCAGAACCCATAATTTAGCGTTTTAATTGAACACAATAGTATAAATCAAAAATGGAATTACCAATTTTAGATACAAAATTATAAAAAATAAATTATGCTTAACATGACTAAAATCATTTATTGAATTAAAGGTCTTAATACCTTTGTGAAAAAAATAGGATTTATAGATTATTATTATTAAATGTGTATTTTTTTATAAAGTGTTTTTTTGATTTTTGAATTATTTGAATTACTTTTTATTGTAAAATACAAACTATACT